>JBCDFK010000009.1:0-13410 GCA_039178065.1 Pseudomonadota bacterium
AGGAAAACCCTGTGTTGTTGTTGCGTACACGGCCTTGAGCAACTGTTTGCATATATGTGGTAGTATGCGCAAGTGGGCTGCAAAACCTTTCCATATCAGAGCTTGACGGCATCTATCGAGTCCAGGTCGCCAAGGGAAAGTGGAAATGGGGAGTTGAGAATCTGCGCTGCGCATCTGACGATGGACATTCTTTTAGTCGGTCTGAAGTAGAGAATTTAAGGCAGTGCAGATGTATAGGGGTCTTTTTTTTTCTTCATTTCCCTCTTAGACAAAAATAAGTTAGGGCTGAAATATCGATTTGTCTTAAAAGAGGGGTATCGTTCTCGTTCTTAAGACACAGGCACACACACACACACACACACACGCGCGCGCGCATAGTATATGAATATATGAGATGGTCAATATTGATAGCGATCTCTATCGCGCCCATCCAGAATGGGTTCACGGACCACTAGAACAACCGTCGGGACGGGATCAGTTTGTACTCGACCTGTCTAAAGACGGTGTTTGCGACTATCTATTTGACGCAATTTCAGCGGTGCTCACTGAATACCCCGTTTCGTATATTAAGTGGGATCACAACCGGATACTCACGGGTGAAGCACCGCAACAAACTGCAGCACTATATGCGCTTCTGGACCGCCTCAATCGCGAGTTCCCAGCCGTGGAAATCGAGTCTTGTGCGGCAGGTGGAGCACGTATTGATTACGGTATTTTGAATTTCACGACGCGTGTTTGGCTGTCAGACTCAAATGATGCGCTTGAGCGCCTGCGCATGCAATATGAAGCATCGCGTTGGATACCGCCAGAGATTCAAGGCTCCCATGTGGGTCCTCGTCATTGCCATTCCTCGGGTAGAATTATACCGATGGCATTTCGTGCATGGGTCTCTGCATCTCGTCACATGGGTATGGAGATGGATCCGCGCGAGCTAACGCCAGATGAAGCTAAGACGCTCAAAAACACGATCGCTTGGTATAAGTCTAATCGTGATCATTTAAGTGCATCTTCTCACTATCGGCTGAACAGCAATGACCCTCAAGTTTTTGCTGAAATGTTTGTATCTGTTGATAAAGGTCGATTCACGATGTTTCGCGGCCAAGCCGATTCCTCGCCACAGATTGCATCACGACCGATACAGCTCGCTGGACTTGACGCAGATCGAACCTATGGAATTCGGTTGTTAAATCCCGATGATGTTGTTGGCGTTCTCAACAAAAATGCTGCAAATAACTTGAAGTCAGGAGAAGTGGTTCAATTGTCGGGCGCTGCGCTGATGGCAGGTGCTTTAAGAACGCCAAACGCCTATCCACTGACCATGCATGTGTTTGAGGGAATAGCGCTATGAGCAATCTGAGTTCAATGGGAGAGCCCAATGTCTGATTTTCCAATCTATTCTGACCTGAAGGGCGCGTCTGTTCTCATCACTGGCGGTGGTTCGGGCATTGGAGCGGCGTTGACGGAAGGCTTTGTGGCTCAGGGTTCAAAGGTGGCTTTTATCGACATAGCAGTCGAGGCCAGCACTAAACTATGCGATGCTATGGCCGAAAAATATGGCAATAGGCCACTCTTCATCAATGCGGATCTTCGCGACATTGATCAAATCAAAGATGCGGCAGCTAAAGCGGCGGATGCCCATGGCACCATAACTGTTTTGATCAACAATGCTGCATGGGATGATCGACATACAATCGCAGATGTTGACGCAGAATACTGGGACAACAATACGGCCATCAACATACGCTCGCAGTTCTTCGCAATTCAAGCTGTGGCCGAAGGGATGAAACAGGCAGCCGGCGGTGCGATTGTTAACTTTACGTCGACTTCTTATATGATGAACCAAGGCCAGATGCCCGTATATACGACCTCAAAATCGGGAGTGGTCGGTCTTACAAAGGGATTGGCGGGAACGCTTGGCCCAGACAATATTCGCGTCAATGCGATCGCGCCGGGCTGGATAATGACAGAGCGTCAGAAAACGCTTTGGGCGACGCCTGAAGGCGTTCAATCTCATATCGATTCGCAGGCTCTGAAACGTGAGCTGCAACCGCTAGAAATGGCCGGTCCTTGTTTATTTCTTGCATCAAAATCGTCGAGCTCCATGACCGCACATGTCTTGATTGCCGACGCTGGGGTGCTGTGATGAATGCTCCAACTACATCGGTAGTTGCGGTTGATTGGGGCACCTCGCACCTACGCCTTTGGAATTTGGATAGCGGAGGCAAAGCCAAGGATTGCCACAGGTCAGATCGTGGAATGCGCACGGTCAAGCGAGATGAGTTTGAATCGGTACTGAAGTCCGAAATGTGCACGCTCGAGATTGACGCGGATACGCCTGTCATAATGTGCGGTATGGTTGGTTCGCGGCAAGGATGGCAGGAAGCACCCTACAATAAAATGCCTTGCCGCATAGACGCAATTGCCACCAAAGCCGTAAGAATTTCCGGGGTCGATCGGGACATACGCATCCTGCCTGGAATTGCCAGCTTCAACCCAACCAAGCCAGATGTAATGCGTTCAGAGGAAACCCAATTGTTGGGGCTCTACGATATGCTTGGCGAGGAAATGAGTGGGTTAGTCTGTATGCCCGGTAGCCACGCGAAATGGGTGCGTATCGAAAATGGCTTGGTGATAGACTTCGCAACATCTATGAGCGGAGAACTATTTGCTGCCTTAAGTGCATCTTCGGTGCTGCAGCACTCGCTCAAAAATGCCGCCAAAAAAGTTGACCCAGACGGTGAAACCTATGCGGCCGCTGTACGCGATAGTCTTGCCGACCCCGCCACGGTTTTGACGCGCTTGTTTGCTGCAAGGCCCCATAGTCTCCTCAATCAAATGAGCGACGATGACGCGGCGGCTCATATTTCCGGCACCATAATTGGCCAAGATATCGCCGGAGCCATCGCGCGGTTTGCTCCGGTACATGCAACAACACTCGTAGGTAGCGGTCACCTTGGTGCTTTATATACCCAAGCCCTTCGAATTGCAGGACTTCAGTCCAAAATCGTTGATGGTGATGAGTTAGCAATTTTAGGCCTAAGCCACGCCGCAAAACTCATTTGGCCTGACAGATTTGATCCAGAAGCGACCAGTAATAGAGCATTGATATGAACACCGACAAAACGGCACAATGGCCAGACTTAAAGCGTGGACTTGTTGCCATCTTGCGCGGCGTGAAGCCCGATGAAATTGGCGAGATCGCAGCAGCATTGGTCGAGGCTGGATTTGGCGCGCTTGAAATTCCACTCAACTCGCCCGACCCATTTAATTCGATTGAGAAAGCCGTGCTCGCACATGGTAACGATACGCTCATCGGTGCGGGAACTGTTCTTACAAGCGAAAATGTTGATCAACTGGCAGATGCTGGCGGAAAACTCTTGGTGTCACCCAATATCAACAAATCCGTAATGAGCCGGGCGGCAGACCATAAGATGGTAACAATGCCTGGTGTATTCACTCCGACAGATGCATTTGAAGCGATCGAATATGGTGCCTCTGGATTGAAGTTTTTCCCGGCCAGCGTTCTGGGCCCTGCAGGCATAAAAGCAATTATGGCCGTACTGCCCGATGATTTGCCGATTGGCGCCGTCGGTGGTGTTTCCGAAGTTGATTTCGAAGATTATGGCAAAAATGGTATATCGGTTTTTGGCCTTGGTTCATCCATTTATAAGATAGGTATGAGTGCTGAAGAAGTCAGCGCGCGTGCTGTTAAAACGATTGCCGCTTACGACGCAGCGTTTGGATAGACCATGGCGAAGGTAAGTGTTTTATCTGATCATCAGTGCCATTTGGGTGAAGGCCCATTTTTTTGTGAACGCCGAAACGCATTGTTTTGGTTTGATATATTGGGGCGCAAACGCCACGCGTATGACTTTTCCAACAATCAGCAATCAGTTTTTGATTTAACGGGAATGCCCAGCGCAATGGCGGTTGTTGATGACCAACATGATGCGATATTGACGTCCACTGGTCTTTGGCTGCTCAATACTGAGAGCAATGCCTGGTCACCAATTGTCAATATTGAAGCCGACAATCCGATAACCCGCAGTAATGATGCGCGAGTGCATCCATCGGGCGCGTTCTGGATGGGCACAATGGGTCAAAGAGCAGAAGACAAACTAGGCGCGATTTATCACTATCGCAAAGGCACTCTTACAACACTGTTTCACGACATTTCCATTCCAAACGGGATTTGCTTTTCTCCCGATGGCGGTACAGCCTACTTTACCGACACCCCAACGGATAAACTGATGCAGGTGCCGGTTGATCCGGACACTGGTTTGCCAGAGGCGGATCCTGAGGTTGTTATCGATCACACGGGCAAAGCAGGCGGCTTAGACGGCGCAATTGTTGATGCCAACGGAAACATCTGGATTGCGCTATGGGATGCTTCGGCAGTTAATTGCTATGCGCCGACGGGGCAACTCTTAGAATCGATATCGATACCTGCAACAAAGTGCACCTGTCCGGCTTTCGTGATTGATGGAAAAATTGCTGTAACAAGTGCTTGGCAAGGCATGAATAATGAGGCAAAAGCGGCGGACCCCGGAGCGGGGAAAACCTTTCTTCTCGACATCAAGGTCAAACCCAAATTCGAACCGCGTTTACTTTTATAATCGCGCAGGATTTTCGCTATGAGTTCACTACCCAAACAAACACTGGGTGTTTGTTACTATCCAGAACACTGGCCGCAGGACCGTTGGGCAATCGATGCAAAATTGATGGCTCAAGCTGGTATCACGCATGTGCGAATTGGTGAGTTTGCGTGGAGCCGTCTTGAACCGCAGCCGGGAACCTATGATTTTGCTTGGCTCGATGATGTCTTTGAAACACTGCATGCTCACGGTCTAAAAATTGTGTTAGGCACGCCGACAGCTACTCCGCCCAAATGGTTAGTTGATCAAAAACCAGACATGCTGGCCGTCGACGAGAACGGACATCCCCGTGGCTTTGGATCGCGCCGACACTATTGCTTTTCAAATGAAACATACCGCTCTGAATGCAAACGCATCGTCACTGATTTAGCGAAACGCTATGGAAAGCACCCAGCCTTGATAGCGTGGCAAACTGACAATGAATATGGCTGCCACAATACCGTCCTCAGTTACTCAAGCTCCGCACGCAACGGATTTAGAAACTGGCTCGCTCAAAAGTACCAATCGCCCGATGCGTTAAACAGGGCTTGGGGCAACGTATTTTGGTCTATGGAATATCGAAGTTTTGATGAATTGGAGCTGCCAAACCTAACGGTCACAGAACCGAACCCATCGCACGTACTGGATTTCCGGCGCTATTCCTCGTTGCAAGTTGTGAGTTTCAACAAACTGCAAACGGACTTGATACGCAAATATTCCGATGCGCCAATCGGACACAACTTCATGGGCCTTATCACCGATTTTGACCATTATGATGTCAGTGCAGATTTGGATATCGCAACCTGGGATAGCTACCCCATCGGTTTGCTGGATCGCGACACAAAAGACGAAGAAATTAAGCAGCGCTATCTGGGCGTTGGTGATCCGGATCTACAGGCTTTCCATCACGATCTATACCGTGCATGCGGACAGATACGAAACGGCGTCGATGATGGCCGTTGGTGGGTTATGGAACAACAGCCTGGACCGGTAAACTGGGCACCCTATAATCCCGCTCCCTATCCCGGTGCTGTGAGGCTTTGGGCCTGGGAAGCATTTGCAGCAGGCGCGGAGCTTGTAAGCTATTTTCGCTGGCGACAACCATCATTTGCACAAGAGCAAATGCACGAGGCGCTGTTGCTTCCTAATGGTGATTTCAATGAAGCTTATCACGTCTGCGAGCAAGTTTCTTCTGAGCTTGAAAAACTGGGTGCAGTTGCAGACGGCGCACTTAGCGACGTGGCATTGGTATTTGACTACGAAAGTCAGTGGGCTTGGGAAACGCAACCACAAGGACAAGACTTTTCCTACATTGAGCTGGTGCTTCGTTATTACCGCGCTCTACGAAAGCAAGGCGTCAATGTAGATATCGTACCGCCAAAAGCCGAAGCGATTGTTGATCGAAAACTCATTGTTGCGCCCGGACTATTCGCGCTGGAAGAAAGCTTTATGAGTGCGGTCGCTCAAAGCGATGCGGTCGTATTGGCGGGACCAAGAACGGGCTCGAAAAATGCGGACTTCCAAATCGTCGAAGACTTACCACCCGGCCTGCTGAGAAAGTTGATTGATATTCAAATAACACGTGTTGAAAGCCGCCCACCAATCGCGCCTATTGCGTTCGAAGGCGCATTTTCATTTGAAGGATGGCGCGAGTTTGTGAAGGCTGGCGCGGACGTGCAAACACTCAAGAGTTCGGAAGATGGTCATGGTGCCATTTTTCAAGATGGCAAATGTGTTTATGTTGCCGGTCGTCCGAATGCTCCGCTTGCCGAGCATGTTGTGCAGGAGGTATTGGCACAGGCGGGTATCGAGACGCTCAAACTGCATAGAGATATTCGGGTTAGGGACAACGGGACGATACGTTATTTCTTCAATTATGGCCCAGAAGATGTGGATTGTTCGGGCCTATTGGACAACCGAAAAATCCTTATGGGACAAGCGAAATTGGAGCCACGAGGAGTTTTGGCAATTGCGCTAGAGAGCTGAATGCCTGCTGGGATGTTGCAAACTCACCCACGCCTGCTATCGTCAAATTAAGCGCGGGTGATCACGCGCAGGGGAGGAGCCTTAGTTATGGCTGTATTGAGCGGATTTCACGCATTATTGGCGCGTATCAATTCAACTATTTTGAGCATAGGTCGGAGTATTTCATGGGTGCTGATGGTACTTATGGTGTTCGTCATATTGCTGCAGGTTTTCTATCGCTATGTTCTCAATGACGCGCTGTCGTGGCCAGAAGAAGCCGCGCTTTCCTTGATGATTTGGATGATGGGATTGATAGCGCCATCGGCTTATCGTTGGGGCGGTTTCGTATCCATCGATATGTTATCTGATAGGCTTTCTTCCTTGCCAAAGTTTATACTGCAAATGTTCCTTATCAGCGTTGCAACAATCGTTACGGCGGTCTTGTTGCGCGAGGCTTATGTTCATTATTCAAGCCCTATCCTCTTCAATTCTTCGGGCCTCAATCGCATGTTACAAGATAGCGGTATCAACGAAGCGCTTGGAACCAATATGGAGTTTCGTGCGGCCTATATCTATCTCGGAATGGTCGTTTGTTTTGCTGTGATGTTGAGCGTCAATATCGAATTGCTCATTCGCAAAATTGGCCAGTTCGTATCGGGTCCAGAGTCTTTCCCCGAACCACCAGCACCAGATTATCTCAGCGCGGGAGCGGAGTAGAACCATGTTAGCACTCTTTCTCCCAATCTTCCTCGTACTGCTACTCATCGGTATGCCGGTCTTTTTTGCCATGTTGGCAGCGCCGGGCTTTATTCTTTTCGCCAATGGAATGGATCGCGATATCGCGTTGATGTATCGAAACATCTATTCAGGCGTGTTCTCTTTTCCCTTGATGGCGATTCCATTTTTCATGCTCGCGGGCGAGCTTATGAACCGGGGTGGAATTACCTTTAGACTCGTTGACTTTTCGCAAGCTTTGATCGGCCAATTACGGGGCGGTTTGGCGCAGGTGAATATCCTTTCTTCCATGCTGTTTGCGGGTCTTTCCGGTTCAGCTGTTGCCGATACTTCAGCGCTCGGATCGATGCTTATTCCAGCAATGGAAAAAAATGGATACTCCCGTCGATATGCGGCCGCAGTAACGGCGGCTTCTTCTGTGATCGGACCAATTATCCCACCTTCCGGGATCATGATTATCTATGCGTATGTGATGGAAGTTTCCGTCGCAAAACTATTCGCTGCCGGTATCATTCCTGGAATACTGGTGGGTGGAAGTTTGATGGTGCTTGTGAACTTCCAGGCGCGAAAAGAAGGTTTTCCAGTTGCAGGGCGGGGCCTTGATAAGCCTGAGGCGTTGCAGCCGGTTAGAAAGCTGGAAAACATCTGCGCTTGGATTTTTGCGGTTTCTGGTCTGGCGTTGATATTGATGGCCGCATTCGGGGGCGATGCAGAAACTGCGACTGGTATGAGCCTGTATTTCGCTGAGAATCCATTGCAGTTTTTTGCAGTGTCTCTCATCCCGTCACTCGCTATCATGTTTGGCATTAGGCCGTTTTTGTCAGTGCCGTTCCGAAATGTAGCCAAGCGAGCTGTTTTGCCGCTACTGACGCCTGTCATCATTCTAGGCGGTATTTTGGGCGGTATCTTTACGCCTACAGAAGCATCAGCTGTCGCAGCATTTTATGCACTGTTCATCGGCATGTTCGTGCTAGGCACATTGACGCTAAAGGACCTACCCAGCATTTTCACAAAAGCTGCAATGATTTCGGCCGTGGTGCTTTTGCTTGTGGGTGCTGCAATGGCGTTTAAAACGGTTGTTAGCTTGAGCCATGCTGCCGAACTCATGGCCGAATGGATTTTGACGCTTACGGCCAATCCGCTCATATTGTTATTCCTCATCAACCTGCTGCTTTTCATCGTCGGCATGTTCCTTGATGCTGGACCAGCGATCATTATTTTGGGACCAATTCTCGGCCCAATTTTTGTGAGCCTTGGCGTCGATCCAGTTCACTTCGCGATGATTATGAGCGTCAACCTGACCGTTGGATTGATAACCCCGCCAATGGGGCTGGTGTTATTTGTCGCCTCAAGTGTGTCGGGTGAAAAGGTCGAGATTATCGCCAAGCAGATACTGCCATTCCTATTTGTGGAGATGGCTGTGATATTCTTGATCACTTATGTACCGGCCGTATCACTGACAATTCCGCGCCTACTAGGTTTGTAGGCGCGAAAGCTTGTCGGACGGGGCAATTGCTCCTAGATAACGTCAATGATTCTTCTTGCGATAGATACAGCAGCCAATAGTTGCGCGGCATGCCTCTATGACGCCGAAAGCGATCAAGTGTTGGCCTCTATGGCGGATGATATTGGCCGAGGTCACGCAGAACACCTTTTGGGGATAATCGATAAAGTCTTGGCTGCGGCCGATCTGACTTTTGAAGAGATCGACAAATTTGCCGTCACCGTCGGGCCCGGTTCATTCACCGGCATTCGCGTTGGCGTGGCGACGGCACGAAGCTTAGGGCTGGCTTTGGAGAAACCGGTAGTCGGTGTTTCGACATTGGAGGCAATCGCCGCTGATCATGATACGGATCAGCAATTTGCGGTCGCGATTCAGGCAGGACGCGGGCAAGCCTACGTACAAGGTTTTGATGCCGGGGCTGCAGCGCTTGATATGCCCTACGTTGTGAAACTGGATGACCACCCTAGTTCAAAAATCGATCCAATTTTCGTTGTTCTAATTGGCAATGCAGCGCAACTAGTCGATGATAATAGAGCAATAGCTTTGCTTGATCAGGCGACCGGTTCGATAGCCAGCATTGCAAAGCTTGGTGCATCGAGCAGCACGCCGCCAAACCCACTTTATGTTCGAGCAGCCGATGCCAAGAAAGCATCAGGTTTTGCCCTGCCGCGCCAAGCTGAAGTAGCAAAATGATGTGGCCCTTTCGTGGACGTTCGCTCGAAGATCTAAGCATAGAGACGCTGACGACTTCGCATGCCCAGGCTATGGCCGATATCCATGCAGCAACATTTAAACCAGCTTGGACAGACGGTGAATTTTTCGACCTTCTCGACAACGCAAATGTTGGCGGCGTAGCTTTAATGGAGCAAGCAACAAAAGGCGGTGCAATGCTGGGCTTCGCCTTAGTGCGCGTTGCTGATGAAGAAGCTGAGATATTAACAATAGCTGTAACACCGAATTGGCAAAACTATGGAGTAGGTCAGCGACTGATGCTTGCGGTACTTGCGAACTTGCATGCAGACCGCGTTTCGAAGCTGTTTTTGGAGGTCGGTGAAGACAATAAAAGTGCGGTTGCCTTGTATAAGCGCGTTGGTTTTGAGCAGGTAGCAATCCGCAAAAATTACTATAATCTCGGTGAAGGAAAAAAGTCTCATGCGCTTGTCATGAGTCGCGATGTTGGTTAGATCGCATTTCGCAAAACTGGGAGGACCCCGTGTCGGGCAGGTCTGACAAATCGCTGGAAGAATTGATCGCCGATCGGGGCATGCGGATGACCGATCAACGGCGTATCATTGCGAGGGTGATTGAAGATTCAACTGATCACCCCGATGTTGAAGAACTTTACAAACGGTCTTCCTCGATTGATCCAAACATCTCAATTTCAACAGTCTACCGAACTGTACGCTTGTTCGAAGACTTAGACATCATTGAAAAGCACGAGTTCCGAGATGGACGTGCGCGTTACGAATCCATACCCGATGAGCATCATGATCATTTGATTGATCTGCGTTCTGGCCAAGTCATTGAGTTTCGCAATCCACGTATTGAAGCATTGCAAGAAGAGATTGCACGGGAATTAGGTTATCGGCTGGTCGATCATCGGTTAGAACTTTACGCAGTGGCCATCGAGAAGCCCGATAAAGGCAACAAAAGTTGATCAGTAATCTCTGGGCCGGATTCGTAATTTTATGCTGCGTTATCGTCACGCTGGCAATGCTACCATTTCATATGGTTGCGCGTTGGCTCGGTTCGCCAACACGCAAGAAAATTGAGATGCGCTGGCATCGCGCAATGTGTGTGTTGTTAGGTGTCAGTTATGAGGTGCGCGGTCAGATGGCCCAACCCGATGGCCATGGCGTGCTGATTGCAGCCAATCATGTATCGTGGATCGATATAATTGTATTGGGCGCAATTGCACCGATTTCGTTCGTTGCAAAAGAAGAAGTGCGTGATTTGCCCATATTTGGATCGTTCGCAGTTTGGCAAGAAAGTGTGTTTGTTGATCGTGCAGCCCGCAGAACCGTTCAAGAGCAAGCTGAGCGCATTAATGCGCGACTGCAAGGTGGGGAAAATATCGTTCTGTTCCCCGAAGGCACAACATCCGATGGTAATTTTATCTATCCATTCAAATCTTCGCTTTTTGGGGCGTTGGGCTTTGGTGACAGCGCGCTGAGTTCCCCCATTCAACCGGTTTCTATCGTTTATGTGACCGAGCATGGCTTGCCGATGGGGCGATTTGACCGGCCGCTGGCAGCTTGGCCCGGCAATGTGGATTTAGGCCCGCACTTATTGCGCGTATTGCGAGAAACGCGGCTTGGCGTGGTGGTCAGTTTTGGTGATCCAATTGGAACCAAAGAAGCAACTGATCGAAAGCAAATGAGCGCGCTCGCTTACACACGTGTTGCAGAAATGTCATCAGATGTCTTGCTCGGAAGAGACACCCTTCTCAGCGCCGAGAAAACCTCGTAAAAGCCTCTCATGAACATACCTGTATTAGACATAGAAACGCCAGCAGAACCATCAACAGACACCAAAAAAGTGTTTGTAAAAACATATGGTTGTCAGATGAATGTGTATGACAGCCAGCGCATGGCTGACGCGTTGGCCAAAGACGGATTTGTTGAGACTAACACCATGGATGATGCAGACATGGTGCTGTTGAACACGTGCCACATCCGGGAAAAGGCAGCGGAAAAAGTCTATTCGGAAATTGGACGTATCCGCATGGTGCGTGAAGAACGCCGCGCTGAAGGCGCTGATCTGTTGATTGGTGTGGCAGGTTGCGTAGCGCAGGCCGAAGGCCAGGAAATCATCAAACGTGCACCCGCTGTAGACTTCGTTATTGGGCCAACAACCTATCACAAATTGCCTGATGTGGTTGCCAAAGCACGTCGTGGCAAAAAGGTCGTCGAAACGGATTATGCCGTTGAGGACAAATTCGAATATTTGCCCAATCCCACCAATAAAATTGTGGCCAACCGCGGTGTCACATCTTTCCTGACTGTGCAGGAAGGTTGCGACAAATTCTGCACGTTCTGTGTAGTTCCGTACACACGTGGCTCGGAGGTCTCCCGCCCGGTTTCGCAAATCGTTGACGAAGCTAAGCGTTTGGTGGATGCAGGCGTGCGGGAAATCACCTTGCTGGGCCAAAACGTCAATGCATGGCATGGCGAAGACGCTGATGGCCGCGAATGTGGCTTGGGCGAGTTGCTACATGAATTGGCAAAGATTGATGCGCTTAAGCGGCTTCGTTATGTAACCAGCCATCCGCGCGATATGGATGATGCGCTCATTGAGGCCCATCGTGATTTACCAATTTTGATGCCTTACTTGCATTTGCCGGTTCAATCGGGCTCGGATAAAATCCTTAAATCCATGAACCGAAAACATACGGGTGATGACTATCGTCGCCTAATCGATCGCATTCGCATCGCGCGTTCTGACATTGCACTGTCAGGCGATTTCATTGTCGGCTTTCCGGGCGAGACAGAGCAAGACTTTGAAGACACGATGCAAATTGTACACGATGTGACTTATGCACAGGCCTATTCGTTTAAATACTCGACCCGTCCTGGCACTCCGGGCGCTGCAATGGAAGATCAGGTTCCTGAGCAGGTGAAATCTGAGCGGTTGCAACGCTTACAAGCTCTTCTAACTCAACAACAAAAAGACTTCATGCAGAGCCTTGTCGGTCAGCACATGGATGTATTGATCGAAAAGCCAGGCCGCGAAAAAAGTCAAATTGTTGGTCGTTCGCCATGGCTACAGCCGGTGATTTGTCATGAAGCTATTGGAAATGTCGGCGATATTGTTAACGTACGAATCAACCGAGTGATGGTGAATAGCTTGGTTACCGATGAAGCTGCCGTATTGTTGGATGCGGCTAAACAGGGAAATGGATAACGCGTTTGAGCGCTAAAGCCAAAGTTGAAGCGACCAGTAACGATAAGCCCGAAGCGGTCAGTATCGTCCTTACCTTTGACAACAATGATCATGCCCGCGCCCTCTTTGGGCAGTTCGAGCAAAATTTGACCCTAATTGAGAATCGCCTTGGCCTAGATGTGCGCTCTAGGGGTAATCGAGTGTCAATTTCCGGCGATGCGACAGCCGCTGAGCAGGCGCGTCGCGCGCTCGATTTTTTATATGAACAGCTTCAAAAAGGTGGCAAAGATCCAGAAGCTGCGGATGTTCAGGGCGCTATGCGTATGGCTATTGCTGCCGATGACCAGCTGCAACTGCCAACCATGGATGGCAAAGCCAAGATTTCTGCGGCTCAAATGTCGACCCGTAAGAAAACTGTTCTTGCACGAACTCCCAATCAAGACATCTATATGCGCGCAATGGAGCGCTGTGAATTGGTGTTTGGCGTGGGACCGGCCGGAACTGGAAAAACATATCTGGCCGTAGCCTATGCAGCGATGCTTTTAGAACGTGGGCATGTGGAACGGATTATTCTGTCGCGCCCCGCGGTTGAAGCCGGTGAGCGGCTCGGATTTTTGCCCGGAGATATGAAAGAGAAGGTCGATCCCTATTTGAGGCCGCTTTATGATGCTCTTTACGACATGATGCCAG
>JBCDFK010000010.1:0-13357 GCA_039178065.1 Pseudomonadota bacterium
ATGAGAGATTCAGCTTGGTTTTTCGCTTCAACTATCTCGCGACGTTTTTTATCTGCCTCAGCATTTTGTTCGGCATCTTTGACCATTTGTTCGATCTCATCATCAGAAAGTCCGCCTGATGCCTGAATTCGAATTTCATGCTCTTTGCCAGTACCTTTATCGACCGCTTTAACATTGACGATACCGTTAGCATCGATATCAAATGTCACTTCAATTTGAGGGATACCGCGTGGTGCTGGTGGAATACCAACCAAATCAAACTGACCAAGCAGTTTGTTATCGGCAGACATTTCACGCTCACCCTGCGACACACGAATTGTCACAGCAGACTGATTGTCGTCGGCGGTTGAGAAGGTCTGGCTTTTCTTAGTCGGAATTGTTGTGTTGCGATCGATCAAGCGTGTGAACACACCGCCGAGCGTTTCAATGCCCAGTGACAATGGCGTCACATCTAGAAGCAGAACGTCTTTGACATCGCCCTGCAAAACACCGCCCTGAATTGCAGCGCCCATTGCAACAACTTCATCCGGGTTCACACCCTTATGCGGTTCTTTGCCAAAGAATGATTTCACAGTTTCCTGAACTTTCGGCATGCGGGTCATACCGCCAACCAAAACCACTTCATCGATATCGCCAGCTTTAAGACCGGCATCCTTCAATGCGGCTTTCATTGGATCAACTGTGCGTTTAACCAAATCGTCCACAATGCTCTCAAATTTGGCACGTGTGAGTTTCATAGTCAGGTGCTTAGGGCCGGATGCATCGGCGGTGATAAAAGGCAAATTCACTTCGGTCTGTGCGCCAGAAGACAATTCTATCTTCGCTTTTTCAGCTGCTTCCTTTAGACGCTGAAGCGCTAGCTTATCGCCTTTTAGATCAACGCCCTGGTCTTTCTTGAACTCGTCTGCGAAATACTCAACCAAGCGCATGTCGAAGTCTTCACCACCCAGGAACGTATCACCGTTGGTGGACTTCACTTCAAATACGCCGTCACCAATCTCAAGGATTGATACGTCGAACGTTCCACCGCCAAGGTCGTAAACTGCAATGGTGCCGCCATCAGATTTATCCAAACCGTAAGCCAAAGCCGCCGCTGTTGGCTCGTTGATGATACGAAGAACATCAAGGCCGGAGATCTTACCAGCATCTTTTGTTGCTTGGCGCTGCGCATCGTTGAAGTAAGCAGGAACAGTAATAACAGCTTGATCGACTTTTTCGCCGAGATACGCTTCAGCTGTTTCTTTCATCTTATTCAAGATCATCGCTGAAATCTGGGCCGGTGAATGTTTTTCGTCACCAGCTTCAACCCATGCATCGCCGTTCTTGCCTTCGACAATTTCGAAAGGAACCATTTTCTGGTCTTTCTTGACGGTGGGATCTGAGAAGCGGCGACCAATAAGACGCTTAACCGCAAATAGAGTGTTTTCTGGGTTCGTTACCGCTTGGCGTTTTGCTGGCTGACCAACCAGGCGCTCGCCATCATCTGTAAACGCAACCATCGATGGTGTTGTACGTGCGCCTTCGGCGTTCTCAATAACTTTTGCGTCCTTGCCGTCCATGACCGCTACGCATGAGTTTGTTGTACCTAAATCGATACCAATTACTTTTGCCATTTTAGACCTCTTCTCTAGCTGACTGCCCGGACCCGTTACGGCATTCCATATGGCAGCCCCTGTGGCTTTAATTTAATGATGCGCGGTCATAACCGTTCATCCGTGCCGCGTATATAAGAAAGGGGTTTTTAAGGTGCAAGGCTGTGGATGATGTAAATTTGTTGCAAAATTGCACTAATTCAGGCTGATTTCGCCATTAACTCGCGTTTTGGTTCATTCGCCAAGCTCATGACCGCCTCATCCAAAGTCAATGGCTTGGCAAAATGATAACCCTGACCCACATCACAGCCCATCAGTTTTACCAAGCTACGATCTTCATCTGTTTCAATTCCTTCGCAGATCATTTGCGAACCAAAAGTGTCACAGAGTTTTCGCGTTGCCTGAACGATTGCTTGCTTGCTCTTGCTGAGACCGACATCTCTAACAAATGCTCTGTCTAACTTCACTTTATCAAATGGGAACCGCGCCAGATGTTCAAAGCTGGCATTGCCAGTGCCGAAATCATCCAATGCGATGGCAATGCCTTTCTCGCGCAATCTGTTGACATTGGTGTCTAGAACGCTCGCATCACCAAGTGCAGCAGTTTCAAGCACTTCAAGCACTAGTCCATCCGGCCTCAAACCAGTTTCACGTAGAATATCAAACACCAGATCAGCCAATCCTGGCTGTTCAAAGTGTCTCGGACCGATATTGACAGAAACCGCTACCGTTTCGGGCAGACGCTGTGCTGCCACACATGCCTTGCGCAAAACGTATTCATCCATGATGAGAGCATAGCCCGCGGCGTCAGCAATTGGAACAAACTCAGATGGAGGCACGCGATCCAACTCCGGGTGCTGCCATCGCAAAAGCGATTCAAAGGCGACGGTCTTGTTGGTAACAAGATCAACCAACGGCTGGAAGCAAAGTTCCAGCGCATCATTTTCAATTGCAGCCCTCAAATCAGCTTCTATGATCGCATTGCGGCGCATTTGCCGATCGATCTTGTTGTCAAATATAACCAGGTCTTTTGTGCCAGATTGTACGGCGAAATTTAGAGCTGCTTGCGCATCGACAAGCATGCTTTCGGACGCTTCCAAATAGTTGCCGGTTGGGTTTTTGTAGCGCGTGAAACCGGCCTTTACATTCGGGGATATAGTTGTCTCACCTATCGCGAATGGCCTGCTTAGCTGGTCGAGCATTTGCTTCGCAAAAAATGGCAATTTTTCTTCAGACAAAACACTAAACACAATAGCAAAGCTAAACGGCCCCAAACGGCAGATTGCTATTGGACTCGGTGATAAAAGTTGTAAGCGGTTATAGAAAATCAACGCAGTTTGATCGGCACGCTCATGGCCTAGCGCTGTCGAAATGATGTCCATACGCGTCAGTTCGAACACAGCAATTCCTGACGTCACAGCGCTGGTGCGAATATGTGCTTCGCACTGCTCTAGGAACGCGCCTCTTCGCAAGGCGCCCGTATCTTCGTCATGTTTGGACAGAAACTCAATTTGGCCACGACTTACGCGCGCATCTGCGCGGGCGGCATGCATAAGCTTAATGATCAAACTATTTAGCGCCACATAACGCCATAGAATACTACAAATAATGAAGACGTGAGCCGATGCCGTAGCCAATTCAAAGGCCCAGAATTTGTACAGGGCGAATGCCACGACTTCCAAAACCAGCGCTGACAGAAAGCTCGAACACATCCACAATCCCCAGCGATCGCGGAGCAGTATGGCAAGCGTGATAGTGGTCAGAATAATAATGCCAAGCGGAAAAACCGGTGCGATAGTCTTTATTTCGCGCTCTGCGAGCAAGGTTTCTGCTGCGAGGATTTGCAGCATTGCGCCGGGCATTGGCCCATAGACTGGCGCCAAGAAAATATCCCCTAACTCGGTAGCATATGCCCCATAAACTACCTTCTTACCCGCCAAAGAGCTAAGCTCGAATTTTGGATCCAGAAATTCTGCCACTGATAGGACGGGAATCGTTTTGGCATCAATGCCAAAATCGAGTTGCACATTGTCTACGTCACCACGCTCTGCGAGCATGGACGGCATAGAAATCATGGCATTGCCATCTTCATCCTGTCCTGCCGTGAATGACCAAATTTTACCATCGGACTCTGGAAATACATTGACGCTTCCCAGCCAGGCATTTTCAGCAAATTGCTCAATTGGTTTCGAAATAATTGTGCCACTGCTTGCATCACCCAGTCTGGCATTTTGCAGAAAAGTGGGCAAAACAACGCGACCCTCAGCACGCTTCATCGCGGCGGCAAATTTTGCGTCCTCATCGGGTGTCGAAAATGTAGAAAAATCGATATCGATGGCGATTTCAGCAACATCCGCCGCCACAAGCTTGTCAACTACCTCAGCATGAATTCCGCGCGGCCAAGGCCAAACGCCGACAGCGTCAAGGCTCGTTTTATCTATACCCAAAAAGACAATATTCTGACTTGCAGGCGTTGGAAACTGCGCAAATCGAAACGCGCTAAGGTCACGATCATAGGAGCGAAAGAATCCACTCGCCGCTACAATGAGTGCCGTTAGGCAAGCCAGTGTTATCAGGAAAACCTTGGCACGGTTTCCCACTGCAGCATCCGTATGAGAGAATTCAATTGCCATGGACTGTAACGTCCTTGGTAAGATCATCGACGTTGGACATGTCCGGGACGATATCAATCGTCATCATCGTCGTCGTCATCGTCGTCATCGTGCCCGTGCCCGTGCCCATGACCATGACCATGACCATGACCATGACCATGACCATGCTCATCTTCTTTTTTGTCGACTTCGTTTTCTTCTTTGACGACTACTTCCTCTTTGGGCTTCTCAGCTGGCTCGCTCTTTTTTGCAGGTTCAGCTGCTGTGATTTGCGCGCTTTTATCAGCGTGATCCGAGGATGTGAGAACACTAGATTGCCGTTTCTTCTTTGAGCGAACGGACGACTTAACCGAAATCGCTGCTTTAGGCCTTTGACCCAGTGAAACGCTTTCACCACCATTCACGTCAGATTGCGCACCCGTACGGCGGTCGGTGACTTCAACGCTTCCTCGTTCCACCGATAGATCGGTCTTTCTGCTGGAAGCTGACACTGTGAACTTTGTGCCTTTTACGACCGCGGCCATGTAGGGTGTTTCAACGCCCATATGGTCATAGTTTCGTTTTTGAACATCAATAGTAACGGTGCCAAAGTCTTGCTTGATTTGTGTACGTTGCGGACTTTTTTTATAGGCAGCTACAAGAGTATTGCTCCCAATATAGATTGTGTCATTGCCGCGCCTCAGCTGGACTTTCCCGCGTCGCCCGGTATTGACCCAGGCCGCATTCGGCAAATTGAGTCCAGGCGCGACGTCCCACCACTGGCTGCCGTCCATTGTAAATTTTGCTGGTCCTGAAACTCGCGAAACAGTCCAATCGCCAGCGACAGCTGAAGAAATGAAAACTGCAAAAAATGCTACGAGTGTGCAAAATAGTCTTGATGTTTTTTTCATAATTTGTGCCCCTACGCGCACGAAATTACTACTTAGGAGCGAAAAATAACTTAACCTGACGGTGAAAAACGTAAGATAGAATTAATGCAACGTTAACGGCCCAAAATAATGTCAACCAGAGTGCGGTTCTCTTGGCCGCCGTTCGCGCCTACACCCACTTTTGGACGCGGTGCATTAGAAGCGGTTGTCTGTCTATCAATTGCCTGCTGCTCCAAAATCGCAGCATTATTTCCGACGCCAACGCTCGGTCGTTGAACCAGCAAATCACTTGGACGCGCCTTTGGGATGATTGTAATAGGCACATATCCTGGCAAATCGGCAATTGGCACACCCTCATGAGCCTTCACCATAAATTGACGCCAAGCCTTGGCAGGCAATGAACCGCCAGTTACCTTTTTGGTAGGTGATCCATCATCATTTCCAAACCAAACGCCAGTTGTTAAGTTACGCGTATATCCAACAAACCATGCATCGCGACTATTTTGGCTGGTGCCGGTTTTACCAGCGGCTGGGTGGTCAAATCTTGCCGCTCGCGCGGTGCCCTTTTCAACGGTTTTTGACATCATCGCATTCATCATCCCGGCCATATCAGGCGCAAGCACACGTTGCGGGCCTTGCGTGTGCTCGTAAAGGACTTTGCCCTCCATCGTTGTCACACGCTTGATAATATGTGGGTCAGCATGATAGCCGCCGGTCGCAAACGGAGTATAAGCACTGGTCAGCTCCAGCAACGTGACTTCCGAGGTCCCCAATGCCAGCGAAGCATTGGCTTCAAGTTTCGACCTGATACCCATGCGATGCGCTGTTTTGGCAACGTTGCCTGGGCCAGTCTCCATTATCAGCTGCGCAGCCACCGAATTCAGTGATTTTGAAATCGCCGTCGTAAGCGTCACCTGTCCATAATATTTGCCGTTGTAATTGTCGGGCGACCACTTGCCGATACGAATGGGCGCGTCGTTGCGCACCGAATTAGGTGTCATGCCATTTTCAAGAGCCGTCAGATAAACGAATGGCTTAAAACTGGAACCCGGTTGCCGTTTGGCCTCGGTTGCGCGGTCAAATTGTGAGTTAGCATAGTCGTAACCGCCAACCATAGCGCGCACGGCGCCCGTTCCATCAATTGATACCAATGCACCTTGTCCAACGTTGAGCTCGGTGCCGTTTTCTGCAATCAGATCTCGAATGGCATTTTCGCCAAATTTCTGAAGGTTCATATCAATCGTCGTATCGACGATGACGTCTTGCGTGATACTGATACCAAGATCGTTCAGATCGCTCATCACACGGTCAGCAACATAGTGTTCGGAACCGGTCCAGTAGCTGGCTGCGCGTGTGGTAGGACGAGATAGAGCGGCAGTAACTTCGCTGTCAGACACCATCCCCTGTGCACGCATGGCTGAAAGAACGATTTGCCCGCGTGCTTCTGCCGCTTCGGGGTCCCGCGCCGGTGAAAGACGAGATGGCGCTTTAACAAGACCGGCAATCAGGGCCGCTTCGGGCAGCGAGACATCGCGCGCACTTTTGCCAAAATAGCGCCGACTAGCTGCTTCAACACCATAAGAACCGGAGCCGAAATAGACACGGTTCAGATACATCTCCAGGATTTGATCCTTGGAGTATTTTTGCTCTAACCAAAATGCCAGCAGTAGTTCCTGCACCTTACGACCCAGTGTTCTGTCCGGAGATAAGAACAGGTTCTTAGCGAGCTGCTGAGTTATCGTTGAACCACCCTGAACCAAGCGGCCGGCCATAACATTCTTGGACATGGCGCGCGTAAAGCCAATTGGGTCAAACCCGAAATGCGAGTAGTAGCGCTTATCTTCAATCGCAACGAGCGCCTGAGGGATATAAGGTGACATGTCGTGCAGACCAACGGCAGCGCCGCCAGTTGCACCACGGTTTGCAACGAGGTTCCCGCTCACTGATACGATTTTAGCATTTGGCGGACGGTCAGGAATTTCCCAAGAGGCAGCCGACGGCAATTGAGCACCATAATAGGCGGCTATGCCAACAACGCCTACGCCGCCCCAGATGCACACAATGAACGACCAATAGATCAATCCACCGATGAAGCTGCGACCTCGATTACGCTTTTGAGCCTTCTTAGTTCTGGTGTTGGCTCTACGCTTTGTTCCAGATTTCGGCTTGGAAACCGCCTTACGCGCGGTGTTTTTCTTCTTGGTTCTCTTTTTTGGTGCCGGTGCAGCGCGATCATCTTCGGTTACTGACTTGACTGCATTTGATTTGCCCGGCGCATTCTTAAAGCGCGGTTCGACACGCTTTTTGGGCTTCTTACGAAAAATCATCGGGTCAAATCACCGTTACACATTACCAATTTGCGGTGACATGACTTTAAATTACGGCCATTTAAGGGGGCGTTAACAACACGTTGCTGCCATCGCTAAATATTTAATGGCTGCGCCCAGCATGAACTGGGCGCAAACTATCCGCCAACCAAACTCATCGATCTTTTATTTCAACATCTTCTGGCGGTAAAAGCGCTTCGATGGATTCAATATCAGAACTACTCATTGGTCCGCTTTCCAGAACCGCGGCCAAGTCACTGACTTGCTCCGCTGTGCGAAAGCCTGGAATTGGAACAGTATTATCTGCTTTACCCAAGAGGTAGGCCAGTGCACCCTCCACCAGCGTTTTGCGCCCAGCTTTCAAGAGTTCTGCAACCGCATTGAGCCGTTCAAATAGTTCCGGAGCGGGTTTTCCATTGTCGAAATACCTCATCCAATCTGGAGATTTGCCTCGTATGTCTCCTTCGGTGATCTGCTTTGTGCCATCCAATATTGCATCGCTCAGCAAACCCATGGCTAATGGGCCACGATTGAAGCACAATAGCTCCCCTGCCGCGGCGCGTACTTTGCTCGCCGGAAAAAATATGTTCATAGCATTTTGAATAGCTACGCTGTGTTTTCGACCTGCAACATATGACGCGTTTTCTGGATAATCGGTAGACCAGCCGTAGGATGCCACTTTTCCGGCATTTACCAACTCATCGAGCGTATCGAAAATTCGGTCTTCGTTCGGTTCTTCAAGTTGATTTAGATGCAGGAATACGAGATCCAAACGGTCGCGTTTCAACCTTTTGCGTGAGGCATCGATTGCGTCGCGAATATAGTCCGGTTCGGTCGAATGGCCTGTAAGTTGCTTGGAATCAGCATCGAACACATTGCCAAATTTAGTTGAGATGATGACGTCATCTCGATCTCCTACAATGCTACCGAGCAAATTTTCAGCGTGGCTTGCGCCATAAACATCCGCTGTATCAAATAGCCTGATACCCGCATCCAGCCCTGCTTCAATTGCTCGTTTTGAGACCGCGTCGTCCACCTGGCCCCAGCCGAGAGGTTGTTCGCCAGCATAGAACGGACCGCCAACGGCCCAGGTACCAAGCCCCAAGCGCGGTGCGGTTTTGCCAGCAATTTCTATGGAATTACTCATACATTCATTTCCTCTTTCATTTTGCCGTATACTGACAATTTGTGCTCCAGAATCTTCTCACATGCTTCGATATCAGCCCGACGCGCAGCAACCCGCATTTGGTGCCTTTTGAGCAAATCATATCTTTGCGGAATTGTGTGTTTGCCCATTGCATTGAGCTCGGCAAATTGTTGCATTTCTTTCATGGGCATACCTGTTCGGCGCAGTTTGGAAATAATATCCAGCCAACCCATGTCGCTGGGCGCAAAATCGCGGTGACCCGATGCATCGCGTGGGATGGGTTCCAGCAGACCTGACTTCTCATAAAATCGTATAGTATCGGCACTCAGGCCCGAGATTTCTGCAGCTTCAGCAATACGCATATTAAACTCCTTTGCGAACAAGCTAGCGCCTTGGAGTTACTCCAAGTCAAGCGCCGAAACACAAAGTGTTAAGCATCGCCTTTTACCAAGAACTCCGGAATTGCGAGACGTTAACCGACAGACATTTGGCGACATGGTATTAGTTTAGTTCATTGCAAACAAAAGGCATTCCGAAATGAGCGGACAACGGATCAACTGGATAGATCAGGCTCGTGGTTTAAGCATTATTCTTGTTGTTATCATGCATTCAACACTCGGCGTAGAAAAGGCCATGGGCGTTGAAGGCTGGATGCACCAAGTCGTTGCTTACGCAACGCCGTTCCGCATTCCCGCCTTTTTTCTGATTTCTGGGTTGCTGTTGGCATCGGCTTTACGAAAGCCGCTTGGAGAGTTTCTCGACAAGCGCGTGGTAACACTGCTCTATCTATACGTTGTTTGGCTCACGATTCAATTTGGTTTTAAAGCGCCTGGATTGATTAGCGAAATGGGCACCACAGCGACAGTGTTTGCCTATTTGAAAGCTTTTGTGCAGCCATTTGGTACATTGTGGTTCATCTATGTGTTGCCGATATTTTTTGTGATTTCGCGCGCAACAATGCACTTGCCAAAAATAGCTGTACTAGGTGCAGGGCTTATCGCTAACATCGCACCCATCCACACTGGCTGGATGGCGCTCGATCAATCGGCCGCATTCTTCTTCTATTTTTATCTTGGTCATATCGCTGCACCATTTATTCAGCGCTTGGTTGATTGGGTAATGGACAACTCAAAAATCGCACTCCTGGGACTTACAGCCTGGGCAATCGGTCACGGTCTTTTACTTGGATATGCGGCAACGCCGGTAATACATGTCGCATTCGCGCTCGCTGGCGCAATGGCACTTATTACTGTTGCAGCGCTACTTCGTTATGCACCGGGCATGGAATGGTTGCGCTGGATCGGCCGCAATACAATTGTGATTTATCTGGGTTTCTTTTTACCCATGGCAATCGCGAGAACGGTGATGATCAAATTGGGCATCATTGGTGATGTTGGCACCATTTCGCTGCTTACTTCGATATCTGCGATTATTGGTGCCGTCATCATGTATTTGATTGCAGACAAACTCCGCCTTGCTCAGTTCTTCTACCGCAAACCAAATATTGTGCTTTCACAATCTTATCTTGGATTGGAGCGACGCAACGCGCCGCGCACCCATTCTTAAGAACCAATCAGAGCTGTTAGAATGCGGGCCCAGGATCGTTGGCCCTTATGAAATGAGCTAAGATTGTACTTTTCATTGGGCGAGTGAATTCGATCATCAGGCTGCGCAAAACCAACCAAAAGCGACTGCATGCCTAGCAATGATTGAAAATCACCCACAATTGGGATTGAACCACCCATTCCAATCATAACTGCGGGCTTGGGCCATTCATCCGTCAGAACCCTTTTGGCTGTGGTTAGCGCCGGAGAATCATACGGCAATTGGATTGCAGGCGAACCGCCATGTTCCTCGAACTCTACTGAACAGTCTTCTGGCAAACGCGCATTGACGAAATCCCTGAAATTTCTACGAATGGCGTCTGGATCCTGTTCGCCAACAAGGCGAAATGATACTTTGGCTGATGCTTCTGCGGGAATCACAGTTTTAAAGCCCTCTCCCGTATAGCCGCCTGTCACGCCATTGACCTCAGCGGTAGGGCGCGCCCAAGTCAGCTCGAGCACTGAACGTCCTTTTTCACCTGAAGGTAATGATAGGCCAATTGGCTCGAGTAGCGACTCATCGGTACGACCAAGCGTTTTCCAACTCTCCAGAATTTGCGCGGGTGTTTCGCTCACACCGTCGTAGAAGTCTTCGATCGTGACGCGTCCATCTTCATCATGAATATCGGCCAGAATTTTCGAAAGAATGTGTATTGGATTTGCGGCCACGCCGCCAAAATAGCCAGAGTGCAAATCGCGATCGGCAGCTTTGATCGTAATCTCTTCACCTACCAACCCCCGCAAGCCGGCTGAAATTGCTGGTGTTTGCTCGTCCCACATATTGGTGTCGCATACCAGCGCAATGTCTGCTTTCAATTCTTCAGCATTTGCTTCCAAAAACGGTTTCAACGATGGCGATCCGCTCTCTTCTTCGCCTTCAAACAGAATTGTGACTTTGCAGGGTAGCGCGCCAGTGGCCTGCTTGTAAGCACGACAAGCTTCCACAAATGTCATCAACTGACCCTTGTCGTCGGAAGCCCCCCGCCCCGTGATAACATCTCTGCCATCAAGCTTTTTGATTTTGGGTTCAAATGGCGCATCAACCCACAGCTCAATTGGGTCAACTGGCTGAACGTCGTAATGACCATAAAAGAGCACGTGAGGCGCGTCTTGAGTCGGACCTGCATGATGAGCAACTACTATTGGATGGCCCGGTGTATCTCGAACTTCCGCATGAAAACCGATGCTCGACAAATCATCTGCAAGCCATTGCGCGGCCGCGCGACAATCGGCTTTGAATGCTGGGTCGGTGGAAATCGATTTAATTCTCAACAAGTCGAAGAGATTTTCAACGCTGTCATCGAGCGCATCATCAATTTGCTTAAGAACTAGATCAAGTACGGACATTATTCGGTCTCCAATTCGATCTGACGTCTAAGGCAAAGAATTCAGATTCGATAGCCCAAAAAGAAAAACCACCATGTCATTACGCGACATGGTGGCAGTATTTTTTTACTCAGTGCGACTGATTGGAGAGGGGGGGGGTAATCAGCCACTGTCCGTTTCGGCGGGGGACAAGCCTAGCGGACGCCAACTTTTTTGCGTCGGCTCTTCACTATATATAATGGTGAGTGTGGCAATATGGTGGCAGATCTAGACAATTTTAGAATCCATGATGTTTTTGACTTGAAAATGTCAATTATGTCACACATCCCTTGAAATCCTTGGTGTGTGCCTGTGCAAAACTTAGTGAACTTATGCCGTTCCACTAACCGTAAATACGTTTATTGGCGTACATTTAGACATAATTTGCCTTATTCTGCGTACATAGGTCGAATTAGTTTTTTTCTAGGTTATTGGTGGCAAAGAACGTCAACATCGTTCAAAGCAGCATTTTTAAGGGGCTTGCGCTGATATGTGCGGAATTGCGGGATTTGTTTCCAACGAATTTTCAATCGATGATGCAAACATTGACTGGCTTATTGATTTGGGCACTCAAGCCAATGAGCTGAAAAATGGTGCCGATAGCGCTGAGCAATTGACCAGCATCATTGATGCGCTTGAAACGCGTTTCGGTGATTTGATGGCGATAGGCACCATACGTGCCGCCTGCTTGGACGAAACTGTCGAAGGCGCAATTCGAAAATTCGCCGATACTTTGGCAAGCCATGAGAAGACCCTAACCCAACTTTCTGAAGCCGGCAGTACTGAGCTTGATCCGCTAATAGAGCGTTTGCGTGACTATGGCTGGCAGCTGCACGCTGAGTTGGCGGATCATG
This sequence comes from Pseudomonadota bacterium, assembly GCA_039178065.1. Taxonomy (GTDB): domain Bacteria; phylum Pseudomonadota; class Alphaproteobacteria; order Rhizobiales; family Rhizobiaceae; genus Ahrensia. The sequence continues at coordinate 12,371 of JBCDFK010000010.1, forward strand.
CCAACGCAGCCAATACGCTCGCCTCAAAAGCGAAAGATCTTAACAAAAACACAGCTCTTCATGTGGCGATCGCAAGTGAATACGTTTTGCGCGCAATTGACCGGCTGGAAGTTCGTGGGCGAGATTCCGCCGGCATCGCAATCCAAATTGACGTTGATCCCGGCGCGCTGGATGCGTTGAGCCCGGTCGCGCGAAACCTATATGATGAGCGCTGCAAGGACCTACATGCGGGTGATTTGGCTATTTATGCAGAGAATCGATCCAATGATGGTCTAAGCATCACATTCGTCTACAAAACCGCCAATCTTGTTGGTCGGTTGGGCGACAATGGCGCTGCGTTGCGCGGGACAATTGCCAATGATGAAGTTCTTTGGGCAATTGCAGGCTCCGCGATTAGCGCAAGCATCTTGTCTCATACAAGATGGGCATCGCATGGTGTGATCTCGGTGGCCAATTGTCATCCGCACAATGCTTCGCTGACCTCCGACAATAAAGACTCAACCGAAACTCGACTGGGTGCCATGTACGCACTCAATGGTGATGTTGATAATCATATAGAATTGCTCGAGGAATTCGTCACTGCCCGTGATCTGGCAGTGGATGCGGCGATTACGACAGATGCGAAAATCATCCCTATAGCAGACCGTTCTTCTGCCAACGCGAGCAATGACCGGATAGAGCAGTTCCGCGCCGCCTCGCGCCGTTTGGATGGCTCGGTTGCGATTGGATGTATTGATCCGCTGAATGCACGGACGGCTCTCCTGACGCAAAAAGGTTCCGGCCAAGGCTTGCATGCGGCGCGCCTCAATGATGGGTGGATTTTCGCATCAGAAGTTTACGGACTTTGCAATGCAGCACTGACCAGCTTCAATCTTGCTCGGTCAGTGGCTGGAGGGTCAGTCATTAAGCTCTCGGGCAATGATGAAAAACCTGAGATGTATACGGTTTCCGATGGCAAGTCAGTTGAAGTTGCGCCTGAATCGAATC
>JBCDFK010000011.1:0-13163 GCA_039178065.1 Pseudomonadota bacterium
CCGACAATGATGAAATGGCAGCAATTGCTGGCGTTGAAGCGGCACAATATATTGCCGACACCGGAGCCTAGATAGATCCGAAATTTCAATGAAAAAGGCACCCATCTTGGGTGCCTTTGTGTTTCAAGCGATCGCCAAACTATCAATGCATAGACACGTCGCGGCCCGCGGAACGGATAGAAACCGAAAACCCTGCCATCAGATCGACCAATGACATTACCATCAACAAAAAGAAAATAGCCGTCCCAGCACCTGGAACCAGCAAAAATTCAACCAGGAACGCAATGAAAACAACCGTCGAGAACAAATGATCGAGCACTGAAGTGTTTGATGTGCGCGTTGATTTGAGCACTTCAAAGAACAAAAAAAGCAGACCGACAGCTAGGAGAATATCTCCGCGTGTCATTGAAAACTCACCACCTGAAATCATACCCATGGAAAACACGATCTCATGCCATGGTTGGCTAGAGGAGCTAACAATCAAGATGGCGTTGTATGCCAAAAATGGGATAATCATCAGCGGAATAACGGTAAGCATAGAAAAATTTCCAATTAACAGATCAGATTTGACCGCAACAATTCTGCGCAAAAATCAGCGAATCGTAGTTTCTTCATAAATACCTAGCGGACCACATTCGCGCAAGAATTCTTACACGGGCTTGAGCCGCCCGGTAGTGCCGATCGAGCGAATTTGAATATTGACACTGGGCTTTCGCAATATTCCAACATCGCTTTCAATCGTTAGCTCATCAGCTTCGCGCTGCTGTGTGCGCATCAATAGTTCAAACACCGACTGCGTGGTAGCGCGGAGCGCATCTTCTATCGATTGATTGGCCAAGCGGCGCGCCATAAACAACGCTGCTGTCAAATCGCCAACACCGTTGGGTGCATTTTCGATCTGACGATGTTCGGCAAGCAACGCGCTTTGTTCATTTACAAACAAGTTGCCGGTACTGTTTTTAAGCATACCAAATGCGCTTGTTACGAGCGCCGATGAAACTTTCATATCGCGCACCACAGACGCTATCTCTTCATTTGAAGTCACCAAGTTGCCCGTGAGCCATGCCAACTCAAACCGGTTGGGCGTGATCACATTTGCGAGCGGCAATAGCTCTTCGCGAATAGCATGCGCAATCTCTTGGCTCACATATAAGCCAGCTTCATCGCCAATCACGGGGTCGCAAACATAGAATAATTCTGGGATTTGAACGCGACAAGCTTTGATAAAGGCTGCGACCGATTTCACTTGTTCAACTGTCGCCAAATAGCCAGTTAGTATTGCGCCCAACTCTTGGCTGAATTTTGATCCCGCCAAATCATCCAAAAGCGCTCTAAACAATGCATCATCAGGCACAATACGTGTTGAAGGTCCATGGCCCGGGTGCCATGGCAGGTTTATTGTTGCAACCGCCCACACGGGCAGGCCCAAGCTTTCAAGGGCAAGAACAGCAGCCCTATTGCCGACTGAACCGCGGACAACATGGCTTGAAACGACAGCCACTGAAGGCGGTTTCCTTTGTGTCATGAACGTGCCCTAACGACCAAGAAAGTTGACGAGCCAAATCGCCAAAAAAATAAATGCAGCCACTGACAGGCCCCGTCCAAAACGCTTTGCCCAAACTTCGACTTTGTCAGATTGATCACCATCGGCACCCGCCAAATGATCGCGCGCCCGGTTTGCCTGGCGCACAAATGAGGAGGTTCCTACGACTTCAGACTCGGTCGAAACACGCTCGAGCACACGCTCAGATTCGCGCTGCCGTTCCTCATCACTGCTCAACTTTTTGGCCATAAAAATTCTCCTGAGATACACCCTATCGCGGCATAAAAGCGAAGCGCAACCAAAACTATCGCCCATACATTGAGACTTTTACATAACGCATAGTAAAATTTTGCTGCATCCGAAAATCTCTCTGCTAAGGTGAGTTATCACTGGCGACTACAAGCCACTTTAACAAACGGGGGATCGACATGGCGAAGACGCTCACAGCGACCGCGAAACGAATTCTAAACGCGGTCAAGAAAGATTTGTCTGCAGACCAACAGAATGTAGCAGAGCCCATTTTGGCAGATGCGCACCCCGAGGATTTGGCAACGATTGATCCACAAACATTGGCTACGGCAGTTAAGGTAACCGCCAAATCACTCGCCGCCCATAGCAAGGGTAAATCACTCGTCGAGGTCACATCCAGCACTTCAGAAAATGGAGAAGCTGTTACCATCGTCTCAATCGTCAACGAAGACATGCCCTTTCTATTCGATTCCGTTTTAGGGCAAATCAACGATTCCGTTGATGATGTAAGAATGGTCGTACACCCGGTTCTTGATGTTGCACATGCCGGCAAATCCTTCGAGGTTGTCGATAAAACTCGTCCAGGCCTAGCGCGTGAAAAAACCTTGCGCACCAGCGTTATCATGGCTGTACTCGCACCATTGGGCGACACGGAAAACAAGAAGCTTCTTAAAGAAATCAAATCAACACTGTCTCAAGTTAATGATGCAGTTCGGGACTGGCATCCAATGCAGGCCAAAATGGATGATTTGGTCTCAACTCTTAAAGAGGGCGTAACACCCGCACGCAAGTCAGATGTTGAAGAAGCGCTCGAGTTTCTGACTTGGCTTCGCGACAACAATTTCACATTCTTGGGCGTTCGCGAATATGACTATGTAGGTGGCGAAAAACGCGGTCAGCTTGTTCGTGCCGACGCACCGGCATTGGGCATATTGAGCGACCCAGCTATTCGGGTCATGCAACGCGGCGACCAGCAGATGACGACAACAGATGAGATCCGCGCATTCTTAAACAGCCGCGATGTTCTTATCGTCACCAAAGCGAATGTCAGATCGGTAGTTCACCGTCGCATTCATATGGATTATATCGGCGTCAAAAAATATGATGAAAAGGGCAAGCTATCGGGCGAAATTCGCATCGTCGGACTTTTCACATCTGCTGCATACACCCGTTCAGTGAATCGCGTTCCATTTATTCGCTCCAAAGTGAAAAATGTGATTTCGCGGTCCGATTATGAGGCAGACAGTCATTCGGGCAAAGCGCTCCTGAATATTCTGGAGTCTTACCCGCGCGACGAACTATTCCAGATTGATGTTCCGACACTAACGCGCAATGCAAACGCAATATTGGCGCTCTCAGATCGCCCGCGCGTGCGTGTTCTCAGCCGGATTGATGCATTTGATCGATTTGTTTCCAGCATTGTCTATGTGCCGCGCGATCGCTACTCATCTGCAGTCCGAGTAAGTATCTGCGACGCATTAGCAGAGGCTTATGATGGCCGTGTTTCTGCATACTACCCCGCTTTTCCAGAAGGCAGCCTAGCACGCGTCCATGTCATTATTGGACGCAACACCGGTGAAACACCAAAACCAACCCAGGCGAGCCTGGAGCGCGCTGTTTCCGACATTATTCGAACCTGGACCGACAAGCTACGAAACGAGCCAGACGTCGATCACAATGCTCTTGCTCGTTTCGAGTTTCCTGGCGCCTATCGCGATACAGTGAGCACGCGTCAAGCCGTAAAAGACATTGAATACATGAATGCTCTCAGCAACGATCGGCAAATCGATGTCGATTTCAACGCTGATACTGGCGCTGATGAAAGCAAAGCAACCGTTCGTATTTATAATGTTGGTGCACCGGTTCCACTATCGGAACGTGTTCCTGTTTTAGAAAATATGGGCTTTCGCGTCATCAGCGAACTAACTTATCAGGTTGACGTCTCAGCAGCCGATAAAGACGATCCATCGTCGATTTGGCTGCACGAAATGCAACTTGAAAATGCGTCGGGCGCTGCAGTGCCTATGCAAGACAATGGCCGTCTCTACGAGGAAGGATATCTTTCTGTTCAGGCGGGCGACAATGAAAGTGATCGCTATAACGGCCTTATCCTTGCCGCGGGTTTCAGCCCACGGGAAGCAAAAGTTTTGCGTGCCTATGGCCGCTTCCTGAAGCAAGCGGGTATCTCATTTAGCCAAGAATATCTTGCAAATGTTCTCGTAAAACACAATCTAATTGCGCGGCAATTGCTCGACCTGTTTGATGCGCGATTTAATCCAGATCGTGCAGCCGATCCAAACGAAGACAGCGCTGTCACCCAAAAGCATATTAAGGCGGCGCTTGCAGACGGGCTTACAGAAGTTCCCAATATTGACGAAGACAGCGTTATTCGCCGCTTCCTCAATTTGATCGATGCAACATTGCGCACAAATTACTATCAGCGCGATGAGCAAGGTCAGTCTCGCGCCGACCTCGCATTCAAGTTCGATCCACACTCAATCGACGGCATTCCCGCACCTAAACCCTATCGGGAAATCTATGTATTCGCGCCTGATGTCGAAGGACTTCATTTGCGGTTTGGTCCGGTTGCACGCGGAGGCTTACGTTGGTCTGATCGATCAGAAGACTATCGCACAGAAGTTTTGGGCCTAGTCAAAGCGCAGCAGGTCAAAAATGCGGTTATCGTGCCCGTTGGCTCGAAGGGCGCCTTCTTTCCAATGCGTCTGCCGAGGGGCGGCACACGGGATGAAATCTATGAAGCAGGCCGCTCAGCCTACATTACTTTCATCGCTTCGCTGATTTCGCTCACGGACAATTTGGATGGTGATACAGTAATTCCGCCAGCTCGAACCGTCCGCCACGACGGCGATGATCCCTATTTGGTGGTCGCTGCCGATAAGGGTACCGCTGCATTTTCCGACACCGCCAATGGCATTTCACAAGGCCAGGATTTCTGGCTTGACGATGCATTTGCGTCGGGCGGTTCAGCCGGATACGACCACAAGAAAATGGGGATCACTGCGCGCGGTGCATGGGAAACCGTCAAACGCCATTTCCGCGAAATGGATAAAGATATCCAAACTGAACCATTCACAGTAATGGGCGTTGGGGATATGTCCGGCGATGTGTTTGGCAATGGTATGTTGCTTTCCAAGCAAATCAAGCTGGTTGCTGCATTTGATCACCGCGATATCTTCATTGATCCCGACCCCGATCCCGCATCCAGCTTTAAAGAACGCGAGCGCCTGTTCAAATTGGGCCGCTCCAGCTGGCAAGACTATGACAAGAAAAAGATCTCCAAAGGCGGTGGCATTTATCCGCGCAATCAAAAGATAATAACGCTATCCAAGGCAGCAGCCGATGCCATTGGTTTTGATAAACTGCGTGCTTCGCCCAACGAAATTCTCACCGCCATTTTAAAAATGGATGTAGAGTTGATGTGGTTTGGCGGCATCGGCACATACATTCGTGCAAGCCATGAAACCAATGCCGATGCGGGCGATAAAGCCAATGATCCAATTCGTATCACCGCCAAAGAAGTGGGCGCGAAAGTGCTTGGTGAAGGCGCAAACCTTGGCGTCACCCAACCGGCCCGTATCGAATTTGGCCTATTGGGAGGACGATGCAATTCAGATGCAATCGACAACTCAGCGGGTGTGAATTCTTCCGATGTGGAAGTGAACATCAAGATTGCCTTGGCGCCCTCCATGCGCGATGGCTCACTGCCCAGACCAAAACGTAACAAGCTACTAGAATCTATGACCGACGTGGTCGCAGACCTTGTGCTGAAAAATAATTATGAGCAATCACTTACGATTAGCCGAACTTCTCGCCAAGGCGCCGCCAATCTGGCGATGCAGGCACGTCTTATGGAATCGCTGGAAGATCGCGATCTATTGAACCGTGAAGTTGAAGACCTTCCCAGCGACGAAGTGATGGATGAGCGCCGCGCTAACAATCAAGGTCTCACGAGACCAGAAATTGGCGTGTTACTTTCCTATGCAAAGATTGTTTTGCTCGACGATCTAGTTGCTTCCAACCTGTTGGACGATCCCTATCTTGAAGCTGATTTAATGGGTTATTTCCCTCCACGCATGCAAAAGAGCTTTGCAGCAAACATCAGCACCCACCGCCTTCGTCGCGAAATTATCGGCACTGTGCTTGCCAATGAAATTGTCAATAAGGGCGGCCCATCAGTCATAAGCCGTTTTGAGGACGCAACAGGTACATTGCCTTCAAAGATAGTCCAAGCCTATGTGGTGACACGCGATGCCTATGATTTGCCCGCGCTGCATAACGCTATCAACGCGCTCGACAATAAGATCTCGGGTGATCGACAACTTCAGATCTACAAAGACTTATCCGATGCTCAACGAAGCGCCATGGGCGGATATCTGAAAAACAGCACCAGCAATTTGGGGCTTGGCGAAGAAGTGAAGCGTCTCGGCGAAGCGCGGATAAAGCTCGAGCCCCAGCTCAGCAACATGGTACCCGAATATCTGCAGAACTGGGTCAAAGAACGGCATGCTGCTTTCAAACAAGACGGGCTTTCTGATGCCATATCGAAGCGGCTCGCAGTGCTGCCGATAACCACTATGACCCCAGATATTCTCTCAATTGCTGATAAAACTAACAATGAGATCGATAGTGCTGCATGGGCGACCTTTGCTGTAACCAGCACATTTAAAATCGGGCGTTTGGAACACCTTGCACAAAGGCTCGATACTGATGATTACTTTGATGGTCTCGCACAAACGCGCGCGCTGGACACGATCAATAATGCCCGCAACGCCATCACCACTGCCGCTCTTTCTGGCAAGAAGGGCGAGCCAGAAGCAGCAGTCAGCGCATGGGTTGAAGCAAATCAAACACGCATCAGCCGTGTGCAGGAACGTATTGATGATCTTACAAGTCAGTCTGAACTTACGGTTTCACGCCTAACAGTCGCAGCAGGCCTACTTGCTGATCTTGTTGGATAATTCGAGGTATTTGGCTGATGACAGACAACGCCACAAGCGCGCCCAAAGTCGATAAAAAAGGCATATGGGGGTGGATGCTTTTTGACTGGGCAGCACAGCCCTTTCATACCTTGCTGATCACCTTCATATTCGCCCGATACTTTGCTGCAGAAGTTGCACCCGACCCCGAAACGGGCCAGATATGGTGGGGTTGGATGCTCGCCATTACCGGGATTTGCATTGCAATTCTGTCGCCCATATTAGGCGCAATTGCCGATGCGACCGGTCCTCGAAAACCATGGATGGCTCTCTTTACCTTAATTGCGGTTCTTGGTTGCGGAACGCTGTGGCTTGCTGTGCCTGGAGGCGGCGGCATGACCTTGCTCATACTGGTCGTTTTTGGTCTTGCAATGATCGGAATCGAGTTTGCTGCTGTCTTCAACAATGCGGTGATGCCTGACCTGGTGCCACGAGAGGAGTTGGGAAAACTCTCGGGAAATGGTTGGGCATTGGGATATTTGGGCGGCGTTGCAAGCCTTATATTGGTGCTGTTGACGATGGTGGAATCTAGCCCAGGCAGCGGCGCAACATTAATCGGTATAACGCCGATACTAGGACTGGATAATCATCCCTTTGGTGGCGAGAGGGCAACCGGCCCACTGACGGCAATTTGGCTTCTGATATTCATATTGCCGTTTTTTCTATTCACGCCGGATGCACCAAAAACCGTGGCCATGACCGGTGCAATATCAAAAAGCCTCAATAGTCTTTGGAGCACAATCAAAACATTGCCGCAGAACCTAAGCCTGTTTGCTTATCTCGCTTCATCAATGTTCTATCGAGATGCACTTAATGGCCTCTACGGCTTCGGCGGGATTTACGCTGGAGGTGTGCTCAATTGGGGCGCTACACAACTCGGGCTTTTCGGTATTCTCGCCGCGATTACAGGTGCTATTGGGGCTTGGCTTGGCGGACGATTGGATGATCGATTTGGGTCCAAATTTGTGGTCACTTCCTCGGTCATCATTCTCATTTTTGTTTGTCTGATGATCGTAACATCTGACCGCAATATGATTTTATATATTCCCATCACCGATGTAGCTGGTGGCTTCGCACCGTCTGACATAATGTTCTATTTTTGCGGTGCTCTGATCGGCGCAGCGGGCGGCTCAATTCAAGCGGCATCACGCACCTTGATGGCCGATCAGGCTGATGAAGACAATATGACAGAAGCCTTCGGGCTTTATGCATTATCCGGCAAAGCGAGTGCCTTCTTGGCGCCCGCTCTTATTGCGATCGTGACGGATATCAGCGGCAATCAACGCATTGGTATTATGCCGCTTGTGGCTTTGTTCGTGATCGGGCTTTTATTGTTGCCGATGGTCAAAGAACGAGGCACTCAATAGTAAATTGGCCTGCTGAAAATCTAATGCCTGAAATGGCGATTGCCTGTTAGCACCATGGCAATATTGTTCTCATCGGCCGCCGCGATCACATCGTCATCTCGCATCGAGCCGCCCGGTTGAATAACGCATGTGGCACCTGCGGAAGCTGCTGCCAACAATCCATCGGCAAATGGAAAGAATGCGTCTGAGGCCACTGCCGAACCCTGTGTCATTGGTTGATCGATACCCATCGCTTCAGCCGCATCAACTGCCTTGCGCGCCGCGATTCGACTTGAATCAACGCGGCTCATTTGTCCAGCACCAACACCCACAGTCGCACCATCCCGTGCATATACAATTGCATTGGATTTCACATGTTTTGCAACGCGAAATGCAAAAATCATATCAGCCATTTCTTGTTCAGTTGGCTGACGTTTTGTAACGCAGCGCAAATTCATATCGTCAACAACCGCATTGTCGCGGTTCTGTTTTAAATACCCACCGGCGATGGTGCGGATGTTAAATCCAGCAGCGCGTGGATTGGCCAAACCACCGGTCTCGAGCAATCGAATGTTCGGTTTTTTCGAAAACAGAGCCCGTGCTTCATCGGAGATTGATGGCGCAATAACAACTTCTGTAAACACACCCAAGATCGATTCAGCTGCATCAGCTTCCAGCCGCTGATTGAGTGCAACGATGCCTCCAAATGCCGATGTGCGGTCGCAATCAAATGCGCGATCATAAGCTTGTTTGATGGTATCACCGGTGGCAACGCCGCAAGGATTGGCATGCTTTATGATAGCAACGGCCGGCTTGCTCGCCGCAAATTCACTGACGAGCTCAAAGGCCGCATCCGTGTCGTTGATGTTGTTAAAAGAAAGCGCTTTGCCTTGAATAAGCTTTGCAGTCGCAGCACCAGGGCGCTTGTCTCCGGTCAAATAAAGGGATGCATTTTGATGCGGGTTTTCGCCATAGCGCATGGATAGTTCCAAACTACCACCAATTGCATCATGACGACCAAGACCATCATCACCCAGTGCTCCAACCATCCAGTTGGAAATCATTGCATCATAACTCGCTGTCCGACGAAAAGCGCGCAATGCTAATTGCTTTCGCAAGGCCAGGCTCGTCTGACCATCATTTTCCTTTAGCGCTGAAAGGACTTCATCATAATCGTCAGGGTCAGTTACAATTGCCACATGGCCGTGATTCTTTGCGGACGCACGCACCATGGCAGGGCCACCAATATCAATGTTCTCAATCGTCGTGGCTTCGTCTTCACCCTTAGCAACCACTTCTTCAAATGGGTACAGATTCACAGCCACTAAATCGATCCGAACAATGTTGTGCGCTTCCATCGCCGCAATATGTTCTGGATCGTTTCGAACGGCGAGCAAACCGCCATGAACAGATGGATGGAGCGTTTTCACGCGGCCATCCATGATTTCGGGAAACCCTGTAACTTCGCTAATGTCTTTCACCGGCAATCCTGCATCAGCCAATGCCTTACGAGATCCGCCTGTCGAAACTAATTCAACACCTTGTTCAACCAATGACCTGGCAAACTCTATCAAGCCGGTTTTGTCAGAAACCGATAGCAGCGCACGTTTAACCGGTACCAGGTCTGGAGGAGAAATTTTCTTCGAAGAAACAACAGCCATCTACAATGCCTTGAGTTTGGGAGAACTGCGCGCGCCTTAACATGGTCGCGCCACCTTTGCCCACCGCAAAACCCAACAAAAGCTGTGAATCCGTGGGCTATACCCGCTCAAACCGCCAAGTAACACTGTCCTTCGCAGGGTAGGTGAAATTCAACACAATTTGTTGGTTGTATACCGGACCAATCACGCCTGAGAGATAGATACTATCTTCGATCTTCGGAACAGCTCCTACCGCTGAAAAACGCCACACCTCACCAGCTTCATTTGTCAGCTCCAGCGCATCGTCTCTTTCAGACAAAACAACCGAAATACGAGGATGCAGATGAAATCTAACATCAGCTCGGTGTTCGCTATCATGGATTGTGCTGTCCGGGGTCAATCGATCGTAACCATCTAGGCGACGACCACCATCGAACAAAACTATGCCTCGCTCATGCCAGATGCCTGTTGTTTTGACAAAGCCATCATGGCGCGCGCTAAAACCATGCCCGCCTTCAACATCCCAAGGTTGCGTTTGAACAGCTGACGGTGCCGCAATGACGCGGTGATGTGTTTTTCCAGCAATTTGAAATGGTTCGATACGCGCAGAGGAATGATCATCCAAGCATAAAGCTGAATGGGCAGCTGTCGTACGCGCAGCCTCTTCATAAGTGTCACGGTGCAATCGATCTATACCGGCATTAACAACAATAGCGCTCCGACCAGAAGAAAACTCAAACGCTAATGAACTGGCATTGTTCTTTTCACCCAACGAACCACTAAGTGGTGTGCCAATATCTGCGATTATGACAGCATGGCCAGACGATAGGCGCTGGAACAAGCTGTTGCTAGCCTGTTCGGTAAATTGTCCATTGGTATTGTCATGCCTAAGTACTGCGACCGCCAGATCTTCCCGCCCAACACCAGAGCCATGAAACTGCGCGATGCCGCCACCTGCATGACGAAAAAACCGCAGCATTGGAAACATCCGGTCGATAGCACGGACAAGTTCACCTGGAACGGGTTTAGATGCTGCAACATATACCTGCGCCAAGGGCAGAAGATCAGCCAATATTTCCGGCAGCACATCAGGTTTGCGGCTGATATGCCCACCATCGGGCAAAATCTGCCGTTTCAACTGGTCTTCAAGGTTCGCTACTGAGCGTCGTTGTACGACAGCACTCGTTGGCAAATTGACGGCAGACAATGCGAGTGCAATACGAACATGCAACAAATCAACATTTTCATCTAGGCCTGGTGCTAGACTTCGCAAATAGCGGATCTGAAGCGCCAGAGAGGCCATGAAGCGGCGATAAAATCCATGTTCGCTATTTTGCAATATGAACCGGGCGTGCTGGATCCAGGCAATAACGCGGCCAGCACATGCGCGCGCATCCCATGCCGGACCGCCTATGCGCTTACCACAATGGTTCATCCAATCATCAACCAGTGCGCGACCGTTTTCCGCTGCGAGTTCGCTACCGGCGCGCTGCAGGTGCCTGAGCCATCCAAAGCTGTGAAGCTCAACTTCCCACGCCACCGATGGTGCATCGATGGAAAATACTGACTGCCGGCCAACGTCAGCGGTGTGGCCAGCAAAGTTAAATCGCCCTTGGTAAATGTCTCGCGCAACCAGCGGATCGCTTGGCCAAATACAGGATGGTGAAAACAGAATGCGATCCGGTACGCCGCCAATGAATCTAAGGCGCCATAGCGGTCCGGTTTGAAGCCGCTGTCTGATCCTCGACCAAAACAGGCCAGCATAAGCGCCAGCATATCTGGGATCGCTGAACTTGGGACTTCCTGACAAGCAATTATTACCTTCGATTTATTTTCTATCTTGAGGATAGACTATCGTTAGCGCAATACAAACCCAATTTGTTACGCAAACGAAACTCAATTTTTGCATTTAAATACTGCTGCAAAAAAACCGTCAAGACCGGACATCTCAGGTGTGGTCCATTCTAGATCTGCGGGAGTTGTGCGCACATAGCCTTCATCGCTTATACAATTTTCAAGACCCGGCAATTGATTAGCCTGCACAGGCATCAATTCCATCTCGGGATGGCTTGCATCAAATTCCTTTACGATATCTTCGCCTTCAAGCGGATCCAGCGAGCAATTCGAAAACACCAACATACCGCCAGGCGCGACAAACTCGCAGGCCTTCTCCAGCATCCGCGATTGAAGATCGGCCAACTTAGCAACATCATCTGCGGTTTTTGTCCACGGAATATCGGGATGCCGACGCACCGTGCCCGTTGACGAACAGGGCGCATCCAAAAGTACTGCGTCAAACCTTTGCTCTGGTTTAAAATCAAACAAGCTCGTCGCTTCCATGGCGCAGTTTTCAGCTAGACCCAAACGACGTAAATTTTCATCAAGCCGTTTGAGCCGGTTTGCTGACATGTCGAGCGCTGTTACCTGCGCGCCCATTGCCAATAATTGTGCCGTTTTTCCACCCGGCGCTGCACAAAGATCGAGCGCCTTGCGGCCCTTTAAGTCACCAAACAACTTCGCCGGTATAGAAGCGGCAATATCCTGAACCCACCAAGCACCTTCATTAAATCCACCTAGTAGGGGAATGTCCGCGCCCGCCGAAGCGCGGCGTAGCGACCCAATTGGAAGCGCTTCGGCCTGTGTTGCCGCCGACCATCTTTCTAATTCTGCGGGTTTTTTTACCGTTAAATCCAATGGAGCTTCCAACCGGTGTGCCGCTTCTATGGCCGCCGCCTTCTCAACTCCATAAATCTCTATCAATCGGCCGGTGAACCATGGGGACGAGCGTGGTGCCTTGTCTTTCAGCTCGGCGATCACCTTTTCTTTCTGGCGAACTGCGCGGCGCGTAACCGCATTGACCAACGATGCAAATCGCTTGAGTCGTGGATCGCGATTGGCCGATTCAACAGCCAGATCAACCGCACTGTGATCAGGCACATCAAGGAAAACAATTTGCGCCAACGCCACGTGCAACACATTTTGAAGAGCTGTAGCGCCCGCGGGCAATGGCTTGTCAATGAAGCTATCAAGCAGGTCAGACAATTCGGCCCGATAGCGCAAAGCAACCATCAATATGGCGCGTAATAGTGCGCGATCTCGTACGTCCAAGGCCAGATAATGCGGATTGCCATGGTGGTCATCGGTCAGCGCATCAAATGAGGTTCGCGTATCAATGATTGCACCAAGCAAACGATGCGCTGTGCGGCGCGTATCTAGTCCAGGCTTAGGCGCGCCACTACTGCTGCTGCCGCTCGATTGCGTTTTTGCAATCGCTGCGCGGTTGCGTGCGCGAACTTGATCCCGCCGCGATTTAAATTCATTCACAATTAGTCACTTTCGCCACGCCCCCAGGGTTGTGATTTCCCGCGCTTGGGTTTGGAACCACCGG
>JBCDFK010000012.1:0-12641 GCA_039178065.1 Pseudomonadota bacterium
ATGCTGAAACTCGATATGGGTATCAATGGATTGAATCATATGCCTGCCAAGGGCGGATTTATTCTTGTTTCCAACCACCCTACCGGCATTGCTGACGGCATCGCCGTTTATGACATGATGAAGGATCATCGTCCCGATTTGGTGTTTTTTGCCAATCGTGATGCGATTCGGGTCAATCAAGCGCTTTCTGAAATAATCATTCCGGTTGAATGGCGCAAAGAAGAAAAGACGATGGCGAAAAGTCGCCAAACATTGGTGCAAACAAATAATGCATTTAAAGACGAACGGGCGATTGTACTTTTCCCGTCAGGCCGGATTGCCTATTGGAATAGTGGGCGTTTAACCGAGCGACCTTGGATGGCGACCGCAATTCAAATGGCCAAGCGTTATGATGTGCCGATTATTCCAATGAACATGAAAGCACGCAATTCCGGATTGTTTTATTTGCTTGCGCACCGCAATCCCGAGCTGCGCGATATGACGGTTTTCCATGAGCTTCTCAATAAGGTTGGTAAAACCTTTGAAATGACATTGGGTCCACCAATTGATGTATCTACGCTTGAAGGCGATGTTCAGGATTTAACAGTGACATTGCAAAACCATTGCGAAAATACGCTGCGCGATGATGCGGATGCCAAATCGCCGTTTTAAGCACCCGCGATTGATGCGCGTGTGCAATATCTCACAGATTTAAAAGCCTGATCTGCTGCAGATAAGCAGCAGGAGGTATTGTCATGCATATTCTGGTAATGGTTTTGGGCGTTGTTGGCGCAGCTGGGTTTTGGTTCTATCGCATGCGCGATGCCGGACGCGCAGCAGGCGAAGTGATTGATACGGCGCAGCGCTTTAGAGGCGCTGTGAAACGAAAACGTTTTCGGGATAGAGCGGCGCAAAGTCCGTTTGTGGCAATTGATGATCCAGCGTTGGCTGCGATCACTTCGGTCATTGCCATAGCTGCGGAGTGCGGAACATGGAACGAGAAAACAAAATCGAAATTGAACGAAGCTTTTCTCGCTGTCAGTGATGAAACCGCCATAGAAGAAGCGGTTATTTACGGTGAATGGGCCGTCAAGCAAGTCACAGAGATGTCTAGCGCCCTGCGTCATCTCGGGCCGATATTGGCCAATATGCTTACGGTAGATCAACGTTTGGATTTGCTGGCGATGGCGCAAAATATACTGCCGCAAAATGGTGAGAGCGACCGGTGCCGTGAAAAAGGCTTGAATATGCTACGCCAAAAAATGGGGCTGCAAGTTAACTAGTTCAAACCACAAAAAAACCCGCCGGCGAGCGGCGGGTTCGGTATTGTCTGGTGAAATCTGATTAGGCGATGGTTTGCCCGGTCTTTGCCCAATCACTCAAAAATGCTTCCAGGCCCTTATCTGTTAGCGGGTGTTTAACAAGCGCTTTCAGCGTGCTTGGCGGCACAGTTGAAACATCAGCGCCGATGAGGGCAGCTTCCTTAACATGGTTCACGGTGCGAATTGATGCAGCGAGAATTTCGGTTTGAAAGCCATAATTGTCATAGATGGTGCGGATTTCACCGATAAGTTCCATGCCATTGATTGCCATGTCATCCAAGCGGCCAATGAATGGCGAAATGAATGTTGCTCCGGCTTTAGCCGCCAGAAGCGCTTGGTTCGCAGAGAAACAAAGGGTAACATTTGTTTTGTGGCCATCAGATGTGAGCGCTTTACATGCGCGTAATCCATCCATCGTCAACGGTAGTTTGATGCAAATATTGTCTGCAATCTTAGCCAGTACTGCGGCCTCTTTCATCATTGCATCATATTCAGTCGCAGCAACTTCGGCTGAGACCGGACCATCAACTTCGGCGCAAATCTCTTTGGTGACTTCAATAATGTCGCGCCCGGATTTTAGAACGAGCGATGGGTTTGTTGTGACACCATCCAAAAGCCCAATTTTGTTCAGTTCGCGGATATCATCAATGTCTGCAGTATCGACAAAAAATTTCATTTTTGTGGCCCTTATCTCATAGGTGTTGTAAATGCCGTTTCCGGTTTGGCTTTCGTTTAGCGCAAACAGGCGGCAAGGTCACGGGTATGAACAGCGATTCGCAAAAAAATGCAGAAACAGTCAGTGTGCTGGTGCCGACGCCGTCGCCGGTTCCTTACACATATGCATTAAATGAAGGCGATATCGCGGTGCCGGGTTCGATCGTACAAGTGCCGCTCGGCCCCCGTCAGGTTTCGGGTGTTGTCGTCGCTGATCTTCCAGATGCTAAACCGGTCGACCCAAAGAAGTTGCGGGCAGTGTCTGAAATATTTGATTGCCCGCCTTTGACCGGCGACATGCTCAAATTTATTGATTGGGTGGCGAAGTACACACTTTCTGCGCCGGGCATGGTTGCGCGGATGGTGCTTCGGGCACCGACGGCGTTTGACCCTGAACCGCCAACCAAAGGTATATTACCAACCGGTGTGCAACCGGAACGGCTAACAGATGCGCGTCGTCGCGTGATGAGCCAGATCGCTGAAAACCCTAAATTGGCATGGACCCGTTCAGGCCTATCTCACGCGACCGGAGTAACAGTTTCTGTGGTGGATGGTCTTGCCAAACAGGGCGTGTTTTCTGAGATAGAAATTCCTGCCCGTCCCTTGGTGGCAAAACCCGATCCTGATTTTGCTGTGCCAAAGCTGCTTGGCGAACAGCAAGAGGTTGCAGATGGGCTTGTCGCAAGTGTGGATGAGGAAGAGTTTTCGGTCACGCTTTTAGAAGGTGTGACCGGCTCGGGTAAGACCGAGGTTTATTTTGAAGCGATTGCGGCCGCCTTGGAAAAAGGCAAACAGGTTCTTGTGCTGCTGCCGGAAATTGCCCTGACACAGTCGTTTCTCGAACGCATTCACGACCCGTTTGGTTCAGAGCCCGCCCCGTGGCATTCGGGTCTTACGCCCAAGATGCGCGAAAAGATCTGGCGGCAAGTCACCGAGGGCAATTTACGCGTTGTGGCCGGTGCGCGATCTGCTTTGTTTTTACCTTTCGAGAATCTGGGTCTCATAATCGTGGATGAGGAGCACGACGCAGCCTATAAGCAGGAAGATCGTGTTCATTATAATGCACGTGATATGGCCGTTGTTCGCGCTCATCTCGGTGGGTTTCCTGTAATGTTGGCCTCTGCGACTCCATCGGTTGAAACTCGCTTTAACGCTGAAGAAGGTCGCTATAAATATGAGCGGTTGGACAAGCGGTATGCGGATGCCGCATTGCCAGAGCTGAAGTCGATAGACTTGCGAAAATCACCACCTCAGCGCGGTGGGTTTTTATCGCCTGCGCTTATTGAAGCCATGCAAGAGACGTTGGATCGCGGCGAGCAAAGTCTCTTGTTTCTAAACCGTCGTGGCTATGCGCCACTGACGCTTTGCCGCGCGTGCGGGCACCGTTTTGAGTGTTCCAATTGTTCGGCATGGTTGGTTGAGCATCGCTTTCGTAGACAATTGGTTTGTCATCATTGTGGGCACAATGAACAGGTACCGGAAGCGTGTCCTGAATGCGGTACATTTGATCATTTGGTGGCGTGCGGACCTGGTATTGAACGCATTGCAGAGGAGACGTTGTCTCACTTCCCCGATGCTCGGATTATTGTTTTGTCGTCTGACATGATGGGTGGTGTGAAGCGCCTCAGGCTGGAGATGGAAGCAATTGCCAAGGGCGAAGCGGACATTGTGATTGGTACGCAGTTGGTGGCTAAGGGGCACAATTTTCCCAATATGACGATGGTGGGTGTTGTGGATGCGGATTTGGGTTTAGCCAATGGTGATCCGCGTGCCGCTGAGCGTACATTTCAGCTATTATCACAAGTAACAGGCCGTGCTGGACGGACGGGTAAACAATCTGTTGGCTTGCTGCAGACATTCCAACCTGAACATCCGGTTATGCAGGCGATTGTTTCAGGCGACATGGATGCGTTCTACGAAAAGCAGATCGAGGAGCGGGAACGAGGGAAAATGCCCCCCTTTGGGCGACTGGCATCGATTATCATTTCAGCGGCTACGCGGTTGGAGGCTGAAGCCCATGGCCGGGCGTTGCGCACTGCTGCGCCAGCTGCACAAGATTTGATGGTGTTGGGCCCGGCCGAAGCGCCCTTAGCTTTGGTGCGTGGACGCCATCGTTTTCGGATTTTGGTGCACGGAAACCCTCGGACCAATATGCAGGCATATTTGCGCGAAATGATTGCGGCTGCGCCCAATCCGCGTGGATCGGTTCGAGTTCAACTGGATGTCGACCCGCAGAGTTTTTTGTAGGGAGCCAAGCATCGAACGTTTTATCGTGATTTCCGGTTGCTCAGGTGGAGGCAAGTCCAGCTTTTTGGAAGAACTTGCTGGACGCGGCTACGCAGTTGTTGAAGAACCGGGGCGCCGGATCGTACAGCGCGAACTCGACGGTGGTGGTTCGGGTCTTCCTTGGAATGATATCTCTGTTTTTGCGCGTCATGCACTTGAGTTGGCGTACAGCGACTATCGCGCGGCACTGAACACCGACGGTTTGGTGTTTTTCGATCGCGGTATTGTTGATGCAGCAGCAGCGCTATTGGACACCTCTTCAGATCTTGAAGGGCGAACTGCGCTTGAGCAGCAATATTATAACCGTAACGTTTTCCTGACGCCGGAATGGCCCGAAATATATGTTCGGGACAGCGAACGCCGGCATTCCTTCGGTGATGCAGTCGCAGAGTATGAGCGGTTAGTCTCGGTATATCCTGCACATGGCTACACATTACACATATTGCCGAAGGTCAGTGTCTCTGAACGAGCTGATTTCATGCTCGATGTTTTAGGGAAATTGTAGCGACGATGATCGCCGAGATAGACACTCTTTCTACCTCGCTTTGCGTCCCCAGCTGATTCTTGACCAAGCGCGTTCATGAATGAAGTAAAAAATAAAGCCCGTTGCGCTTGCAGATAGAGCCAGGGATATTGCTTCAAACATGTTGCCGGAATGGATGAATGCCAAGACAGCCATGGAGAGGATGCCGACGCATTGCCAGGTGATGGCTTTGGCAAATGTTCTGCGCGGCGTTTCCAATTGGGGCTCCAAACTGATTTAGCCCATGCAATAGATGAAAAAATAGCTTGTCGGAATTTGGAAAGAGTGAAACATTTACTCCTAATTGTTGATAAAATTCACCAGTGAGGAGAAAATGAATAAGGTTGAACGCGCTGAGCTTTTCCGCCAACGGCTCATTGAGCGCCTCAATATCTCCAATATCACTCGTTCGCAGCTATCGCGCGATGCGGGCATCGATCGTTCCACGGTCGCGCAAATTCTCAATGGAGATGATGCGCGTTTGCCAAACGCCCATATTGCTGCTGAATTCGCCTCTTCCTTAGGGGTGAGTGCCGATTGGCTGATGGGCCTATCTGACCGTTCAGAGACGGCGGCAGAGCTTTTGACTGCTGGGCTTCGTTTTGCTGATGCTGAGAGAACGCCAGCCGATGCTCAGCTAATCGAATGGCACAAAGAGGCGGCAGGTCATAAAATTCGTGCCGTGCCGACAACGCTTCCAGACATTTTGAAGACAAAAGATATGCTGGAATGGGAGTATCAGCTTTTTCTAGATAAAACACCTGCGCAAGCAACCGCAGCAATGAACGACACAAATGAGTGGCTTCAAGCGCCAGGTTCAGATTATGAAATCTGCGTATCTATCGAGACGGTTCGTTCACTAGCGCGCGGCGTGGGTTACTTTGAGGGTATTCCTGAAAAAGTGCGGATCGATCAGATCAATTGGATGGCTGATAAGTGTCGTGATCTTTATCCCTCAGTGCGCTTGTATCTATTTGAAAGCCGGAAAGTGCATTCGGCGCCATTGATTATATTTGGCCCGTTGATTGCTGCGGTTTATGTGGGTCAGTTTTACATGGTCTTTAGAGAACGATCACAAGTGCAAGGCCTAACGCGTCATTTCGACCAGCTCGTCCGCGCCTCTACTGTCGATGCCCGATCAGTTGAAAAGGTAATCCGTTCGTATGTTTTGTAGCGGTGGCTCATCTTGCCAATTGGACAATCTTTCTTTGACATCCAATTTTCTGTCGGCCATGGCATTGGCCAATGATAGGTACTTGTTGTGACGGCAAATAAATCAAGTGGAAAAGAAGTGGCGATGCCTCCATTGGCGGTGTTGTTGGCGCTGACGGTTTTTCTTTTGTTTTCCGTATTGGATGCAAATGCAAAATGGCTTGTGAGTTTGGGTTACACCGTGTTCTTCGTGGTGTGGGTCCGATTTATGTTGCAAGCCATCGTGCTGTTCGTTGTTTATCAGGGATGGAAGAACAAACGATTGTGGCAGATGAATCAGCCGGTCTACCAGGTGCTTCGTGGCCTCTCCTTGCCGGCGATGACATTTTTCAATTTTTTGGCTCTTCGCCATTTGCAACTGGATGAAACGGTTTCGGTTTTGTTAGCTGCGCCCATTTTTGTTGCAGCATTTGCGGGTCCATTTTTGGGAGAATGGGCAGGGCCACGAAGATGGGCTGCGATCATTGTTGGGTTCATTGGTGTCTTGATTGTCGTGCGGCCTGGCACCGATGCATTTACACTACCTGTGGTGTTCATCATTTTGTCGATGCTGAGTAATGTCGTCTATTTTCTATTGACGCGAAAACTTGCAGGTCAGGAAACACCGGAAAGTCTGATCTTCTATTCATGTTTTTTTGCCGTTTTCCTGGTTGCGCCATTTGGACTGCCAGACGCGCGCTTACCTGAAATACCATTGGAGTATTTGGCGTTCGCTGCGGTTGGGTTTTCAGGCATGATTGGTCATATGCTTCTGATCCGCACAAGCCGGTTGGTTGAAACCGCGAAGATCGCGCCATTTATTTACAGTCAGGCAGTTTGGATGGTGGCCATCGGTTATCTGTTCTTTGGCGATGTGCCCGATGTGTGGACATTTGTCGGCATGCTGGTCATTTGCGGGGCCGGGCTCTATTTGATGTACCGAGAGCGACAGATAAAGAAGGCAGATTGATGGAAGAAATTGTAATTAGCAGGCCCGTCGGCGAATGGGCTGCGATGCTATCTGCGGTCGTCACAATTGGCTTTGGGATCATCTGCTTTTTTGCGCCAAAAACTACTTATAAAATTTTGAGACTTCGCACTGAGGAAGGCGTACCTGAGGCACTGTCCGAAAGCCGCGGCACAATGGCAGGCTTTTATCTGGGTGTTGGTATCTTGGCCATTTTGTTCTCCCAGCCTTTGCTTTGGCTAGCGCTCGGCGCGGGCTGGGCATTTACTGTTCTGGGGCGTTTTGTTTCGATAATTTTTGATCGCGGCAACACTATGTTTAACTGGATATCGATTTCAATTGAGGCCGCTTTGGCTGCTGGGCCTCTGATTTATGGCTACACATCGTTTTTTTGATGGGCCATATGCGACAAAAGGGTAGTATCAGCGTCTTGCTCTCAGGCATTCGCTATGCTAGATCGCCATCACCTTACCCAAGAGGTGCACTAAGCGATTCTTGGGTGATCCGAAAATAACAATTAATACAATGTGTTAGAGCAATATGGCTTATAAGTCGTTCTTCACAATGTTCAGCCAAGAGAAGTGATCGCCTGTGGCCACCTTGTCTCGCACCTCTCAAGTTGCTTCGCGCTATGCGGGTTCTTTATACGAACTGGCTGTCAGCGCCAAAGCAGTCGCTCCTGTTGAAAAGTCGCTCGGCGAATTTGAATCCATGATTGCAAAGAGCGCGGACCTGCAACGCCTGATTGAAAGCCCAGTCTTCTCAGCCGATGATCAGACCGCTGCGATCAATGCAATTGTTGCAAAGGCGAAGTTCCACCCGCTTGCAACAAACCTTCTTAAAGTGGTGGCGAGCAATCGTCGCCTTTTTGCTATTCCATCTATCATCAACGCATTTCGCGACATCGCGGCTGAAGGCCGTGGTGAAGTTTCAGCTGATGTTACGGTGGCTAAAGCGCTGTCGGCAGCGCAGACTAAAGAATTGAAGGCAACACTGAAAAGTGTGGCCGGCAAGGACGTGACGCTCAATGTAACAGTTGATCCGTCAATTCTCGGAGGCTTGATTGTGAAGATGGGCTCACGCCAAATCGACACTTCTCTTAAAACCAAGCTTTCCTCACTTAAGATTTCGCTCAAAGAGGTCGGATGATGGACATTCGCGCGGCAGAAATTTCTGCAATACTAAAAGACCAAATCAAAAACTTCGGCAAAGAAGCTGAAGTATCTGAAGTCGGACAAGTTTTGTCAGTTGGCGACGGTATCGCTCGCATTTACGGTTTGGACCAAGTCCAAGCCGGTGAGATGGTCGAATTCCCAGGTGGCATTCGAGGCATGGCCCTCAACCTTGAAGAAGACAATGTTGGTGCTGTTATCTTCGGTTCTGACCGTGATATTAAAGAAGGCGACACAGTTAAGCGTACAGGCGCGATTGTGGATGTGCCTGTTGGTAAAGAACTACTTGGTCGTGTTGTTGATCCGCTTGGCAATCCGATTGATGGTAAAGGCCCAATCAAGTCGAAGACACGCATGCGTGTTGATGTTAAGGCGCCGGGCATTATCCCTCGCAAGTCTGTGCATGAGCCAATGTCTACAGGCCTTAAAGCAATTGATGCGCTTATTCCTGTGGGTCGTGGCCAACGTGAGCTTGTTATTGGTGACCGCCAAACAGGTAAAACAGCGATCATTCTTGATACGTTTTTGAACCAGAAGCCTGCTCATGAGACAGGTACTGAGACAGAAAAACTTTATTGTATCTATGTTGCTGTTGGGCAGAAACGTTCAACGGTTGCGCAGTTTGTTAAAGTGCTCGAAGAGCGCGGTGCGCTGGAATATTCGATCATCATCGCGGCGACCGCGTCTGATCCTGCTCCCTTGCAGTTCTTGGCACCATTTGCTGGCTGTACAATGGGTGAATATTTCCGCGACAACGGTATGCATGCATTGATCGGTTATGATGACCTCTCAAAGCAAGCTGTTGCATATCGTCAGATGTCATTGCTTCTTCGTCGTCCGCCAGGTCGCGAAGCTTATCCTGGTGACGTTTTCTATCTTCACTCACGTCTTTTGGAGCGTGCGGCGAAATTGAATGAAGACGAAGGTTCCGGTTCTCTGACTGCACTGCCAGTTATTGAAACCCAGGCGAACGACGTGTCGGCCTATATTCCAACGAACGTTATTTCGATTACTGATGGCCAGATCTTCCTTGAGACAGATCTGTTCTTCCAAGGTATTCGTCCTGCGGTGAACGTTGGTCTATCGGTTTCCCGTGTTGGTTCTGCAGCGCAGATCAAAGCGATGAAACAGGTTGCTGGCTCTATTAAGGGTGAGCTTGCTCAGTATCGCGAAATGGCCGCGTTTGCGCAGTTTGGCTCCGACCTTGATGCATCTACACAGCGCTTGTTGAACCGTGGTGCACGCCTAACAGAGCTTTTGAAACAGCCACAATTCTCACCACTTAAAACTGAAGAGCAAGTTGCTGTGATGTATGCCGGTGTTAATGGCTACCTAGATGAATTGCCGGTCAACAAGGTTGGCGAATTCGAGCAGGGTCTTTTGTCTCATATGCGTGGTGCGGGCAAAAAAGTTCTCGCGACCATCGCTAAGGATCAAAAGCTGACAGATGCTTCAGAAGAATCACTCAAGGGTGAGATCGAAGCGTATGCGAAGAGCTTTGCTTAATCTGAGTTGGGCTCAAGTTAGAGGTTGTAAACTATGCCTTCATTGAAGGACCTTCGAAACCGCATCGCGTCGGTGAAGGCAACACAGAAGATCACCAAGGCCATGCAAATGGTCGCTGCTGCCAAATTGCGTCGCGCGCAAGAGGCTGCAGAAGCTGCACGTCCATATTCGCAGCGTATGAGTTCTGTGCTTGCCAACATTGCGGCGACGGTCGGCGGCGATGATGCACCAAAGCTGATGGCCGGTACGGGCAGTGATAAAGTTCACTTGTTGATCGCATGTACTTCTGAACGTGGTCTCTGCGGCGGCTTTAACTCTTCGATTGCGCGTTACGTGCGTGACGATGTGCGCAAGCTGCAATCTGAAGGCAAACAAGTGAAAATCTTGTGTGTCGGCAAAAAAGGCTACGATATTCTGCGTCGTGAGTTCGCTGATCAGATTATCGATCGTGTTGACTTACGCGAAGTAAAGAACATTGGTTTCTCTGATGCGGATGCCATTGGCAAGCGCGTGATGAGCATGTTTGAAGCGGGCGAATTTGATGTTTGTACGCTTTATTATTCAGAGTTTAAATCAGTAATCAGTCAAATTCCTACGGGCTTGCAGCTTATTCCTGCCGCCGCACCGGAAGTTGATGAGGGTGCTGAAGAAGCTGCTGGCAATGCAATCTATGATTATGAGCCGGATGCAAATGCGATTTTGGACGACTTGATCCCGCGCAATATCTCGGTTCAGATTTTCCGTGCATTGCTTGAAAATGTTGCTGGTGAGATGGGTGCAAAAATGTCTGCAATGGACAATGCAACCCGGAATGCCGGTGAAATGATCGACAAACTGACGATGAGCTACAACCGCCAGCGTCAGGCGCAAATTACAAAAGAACTTATTGAAATCATCTCGGGCGCGGAAGCGCTGTAAGGAAGGGTAGTCAAAATGGCAAAAGCACCAGCAAAAGCTGCGGCAAAGCCTGCTGCAAAGAAAGCTCCAGCAAAAAAGGCGCCTGCTAAAGCAGCCGCTGCAAAAGCGCCGGTCAAGAAAGCCGCTGCAGCGAAAGCACCAGCTAAAAGAGCTGCCGCTGCAAAGGCGCCAGCCAAGAAAGTCGTCGCGAAGGGCGCTATTGGTCAGGTATCTCAGGTTATCGGCGCGGTTGTGGACGTTAAATTCTCAGGCGAGCTACCAGCAATTCTTAATGCGCTTGAAACAGACAATCTTGGCAACCGTCTCGTATTGGAAGTGGCTCAGCATTTGGGTGAAAACACTGTTCGCTGTATTGCGATGGACTCATCTGAGGGCCTTGTTCGTGGCCAGGACGTCGTTGACACAGGTTCTCCAATCTCAATTCCGGTTGGTGATGAGATGCTGGGACGTATTATCAACGTAATCGGCGAGCCGGTTGATGAAGCGGGTCCGATCAAGTCAAAGACTTTGCGTCCTATTCACGCTGAAGCGCCTGCCTATGTTGAGCAATCAACTGAAGCTGCGATCCTTGAAACAGGTATTAAAGTTATCGACCTTCTCGCGCCTTATGCGCGTGGTGGTAAAATTGGCCTATTTGGCGGCGCGGGTGTTGGTAAAACGGTTCTTATTCAAGAGCTTATCAACAATATCGCGAAAGCCCATGGTGGTTACTCGGTGTTTGCTGGTGTTGGTGAGCGTACACGTGAAGGTAACGACCTTTATTACGAATTCATCGAATCTGGCGTGAACAAAGAGGGCGGTGGCGAAGGTTCTAAAGCCGCGCTTTGCTTTGGCCAAATGAACGAGCCGCCCGGAGCGCGTGCCCGCGTTGCATTGACAGGTTTGACCATTGCTGAAGAATTCCGCGATAAAGGTCAGGACGTTCTGTTCTTCGTGGACAACATCTTCCGCTTTACACAGGCTGGTTCAGAAGTGTCTGCGTTGCTCGGTCGTATTCCTTCAGCGGTTGGATACCAGCCGACTCTTGCGACTGATATGGGTCAGATGCAGGAGCGCATTACGACAACGCAAAAAGGTTCGATTACATCAGTGCAGGCGATTTATGTTCCTGCCGATGACTTGACCGACCCGGCGCCAGCGACATCGTTTGCGCACCTTGATGCGACAACAACACTTAACCGCGCGATTGCTGAAAAAGGTATTTATCCTGCGGTTGACCCGCTTGATTCAACGTCTCGTATGCTTGATCCGCAAATTGTTGGTGATGAGCATTATGAAGTTGCACGTATGGTTCAGTCGACTTTGCAGCGATACAAATCACTTCAAGATATCATCGCTATTTTGGGCATGGACGAGCTTTCCGAGGAAGACAAATTGGTTGTTGCTCGTGCGCGTAAAGTTGAGCGCTTCTTGTCACAGCCATTCTTCGTGGCGGAGGTGTTCACAGGTTCACCGGGTAAATTGGTTGCTCTTGAGGATACGATCAAAGGCTTCAAAGGCTTGGTAGCTGGCGATTATGACCACTTGCCAGAAGCTGCTTTCTACATGGTTGGTTCCATTGATGAAGCGCTTGAGAAAGCACAAAAATTGGCCGCGGAAGCTGCTTAATCAGCATTCGCTCAACTGAGACCCGAAGGAGATAGATATGAATAAGCGAGCAGTATTTATTGCCGAGCTGACATTTGCTGGCCTCCTGGTTGGTCTTCTTATCGGACCGGAATCACTGGATCAGTTTTTCGGTCTGAGCTATGAGAATTCAGTTGTTTTCAACCTGGTTGCTGGTGGTTTAATCGGCGCCGGGTTGGGTTTTCTGGGTTCGATGTTGCCACAGACCGAGACTGAGTAAGCATTATGGCTGACGCATTTACATTTGAATTGGTTTCACCAGAGCGCTTGTTGCTTTCAGAAGAAGTAACCGAGGTGGTCGTTCCAGGTACTGACGGCTATTTCACAGTGATGGCCAATCACGCACCGACAATGTCCACATTGCAGCCGGGCGTAGCCACAGTAAAAACATCCGCTGGCAAACAGGAAGAATATGTGATCTTCGGTGGTTTCATCGA
>JBCDFK010000013.1:0-12463 GCA_039178065.1 Pseudomonadota bacterium
CATAGCTATACCGATGCATGAAGCAGTTTCGGTTCCTTGGTTTGACCAAGATGTTTCGTTCCCACAAATCAATATGCGCATAGTGCGCGGGTAAATTTGACTGATTTTACGCGGTGCTTGTAGCGAAGCCCAACTTGCTTTTGGCGACTTGGGAATGAGTAATTGTTTTTGGGCAAGACTAACTAAGGTGCATACACTTGAATATTTCTGCCCCGACCAATGAAAAGCGTCGCTTAGAAGAACTTCGTAAATTGGACGTTATTGGTCAATCCGGAACCACAGAACTCGACGCCGTCGTGGCGCTGGCAGCGGATATGTTCGACTGCCCATATTCTGTTGTCAGTTTTTTGGATGAAGACATTCAATGGTTCAGGGCAAGACATGGGCTTAAATTTGAATCCACTGAGCGCAAACATGCGTTTTGCAATTATACTGTTCAGAAAAATGAAGTGTTTGTTGTCACCGACGCCTCAAATGACGAACGCTTTGCTCAAAACCCCTATGTTACCGGGAAGCCGGGTATACGATTTTATGCTGGCTATCCAATTTCCATCAATGGTGTTGATGCGTTAGGTGCATTTTGTTTGTTGGATACGAAGCCACGCGAATTTAGCGAACGAGACAAATTCAAACTCCGCAAGCTCACAGAGATAGTTGAAGGCCTTGTCCGTGGCCAAGAGAATCGCCGACTTGCACTTGCCGCCGAAAAAGAAGCCTTGCAGAACAAGGAAGAGCATAAACTTCGCTCCGTACTACTGGAAAAAATTGCGAATGTTTCCGGTGTCGGCGGGTGGGAACTTAATATTGGCAGCGAGGCGCCAACTTGGACCGAACAGACAAGAATACTTCATGAAGTACCTGATGACTACGAACCTTCAGTGCTTGATGCGATCAATTTTTATGCACCTGAAGTGCAACCGCTAATTACAGCGGCAGTCGAATCTGGCGTCAAACAGGGCAAAGGATGGGACCTGGAACTTCCGCTTATCACAGCAAAAGGTCGGCGGATTTGGGCCCGTGCAATAGGCGAACCAGTCTACACTGGCGATGAAGTCACCGGATTGATCGGCACATTTCAAGATATAAGCCAACAAAAAGCAGACGAAATAAGACTACAGCAATCAGAGCAGCTGGCACGCGAACGCACTGAAGAACTCAATGTCATGCTGGCCAATATGAACCAGGGAGTCAGCGTTTTCGATGGTGCGGCAAATCTAGTTCTATGGAATGAGCGCTACCTGGAAATTTTTGAGAAAACATCTGATGAGATCACCCGTGGGATTTCATTTAAAGACATTCTACTGGCGGAAAAAGCTCGTGGTGAGTTCACCGGAAGCGTTGATGAAGCAATCCAAGCGCTCAACGCTGAGCTGGAGGATGGCTCCATTGTGCGACGCCAATTCGAACTTAAAAGCGGTAAAATCATATCTTCAGTGCATGCGCCTTTGCCCGGCGGCGGCTGGGTCGGCACCCATGAAGACATCACTGCACAAGAAATTACCTCCAGAAAAATCGCGCATGCGGCTAATCACGATCCACTAACCGGACTGGCAAACCGAAGTAAGTTCAATTCATCGGTTGAAGAAGTGGTGATGCGGGTTCGGCACAACGCGTTACAAGCAACTCTGTTGTTGGTTGATTTGGATGGGTTCAAACTCGTCAACGACACGCATGGGCACAAGGTGGGCGATGAGTTGCTTATTGGTGTGAGTAAAAGGCTTCGTGACAGCGTTCGACCTGCAGATGTTGTCGCGCGATTTGGTGGTGATGAATTTGCGATCATTTTAGAGAGCAGATCGAATGACAACGCTCAGGTTAAAAATGCAGCCCAACGCATATTGTCCAGCCTTGAAGAGCCGTTCCACATAAATGACAATGAGATCTTCATCAGCGCAAGCGTTGGTGCGAGTGCCATCGAAGCGGGTGAAAATCCGGTCGAAACCGCTTTCGCAAATGCCGATTGCGCG
Organism: Pseudomonadota bacterium; assembly: GCA_039178065.1. Taxonomy (GTDB): domain Bacteria; phylum Pseudomonadota; class Alphaproteobacteria; order Rhizobiales; family Rhizobiaceae; genus Ahrensia. The sequence continues at coordinate 1,968 of JBCDFK010000013.1, forward strand.
CTTTACAAAGCCAAGGAAGAAGGCAAGCGAAACTTCCGAATTTTTGACAGCAAGATTGATCAAGAAATTACCAGAAAGCGAACGCGCGAGCGCGCATTGAGGGAAGTTACCAAGAACAGAGACTTCCGAGTGTTCTACCAGCCCATACACGCTTCGCAGGACAGTGAGCTGATTGGTTTTGAAGCCTTACTGCGCTGGAATAGTTCAACCCATGAGCGCCAGGGACCTGACGAGTTTATTCCAATGGCAGAGGAGTTTGGCCTGATCGCTGAGATCGGCGAATGGGTGGTGGAGCACAGCATCGCTGACGCATCAAAATGGCCAAGTCATCTATCATTGGCGCTCAACGTTTCTCCGCGACAGCTCGGTACTGGCAAATTCTACCGGCATATCTCCAAAACATTGGCCCAGTATGGTTTTCCAGCAAATCGTTTGGAATTGGAGATAACTGAAACGACAATCTTGAAAGATGAAGACGCTATCATCGAGGAACTATTCCAACTCAAGGCATTGGGCTTAAAAATTGTTCTCGATGATTTTGGTACTGGGTATTCTTCACTCAGCCATTTGAATCGATACCCGATTGATAAAATCAAGATCGACCGCTCATTTATTGATGGGTTTGAAATTAGTGAGCGTCGCGCCAAATTTGTGCGCGCGATCGCCGGTATGTCTATTGGTCTGGGTATTGAGGTGACTGCTGAAGGTGTTGAAACCGAAGAACAACTGAATCTTCTGCGCTTGATGAGCTGTAAATACGTACAAGGCTATTTCTTTGGGCAACCCAAGCCGGCAAAGGACTTGGCGATTGAAGATGCAGCCAGTGTCGAACGCGCATTTTCGAAGTCAATAAACTCTCAGTTCCGAGTCGTGTAGCGAGCGCATCCTGCCTGCCATATATCGTTCGTACTGGTAACGCTGCGTTCAAAACACTATCTAGTCGCGGAAAGGCATTGAGGCTTTCCTGGAGCGGCGTTTGAGCGATGAGGAAGAGTTGGCAGCGCCTATCATTCCACATCATTGTCCGCGCGGACAACAAACTCTGGGATTTGGACCATGACAAAAGTAACAACGGATAATTCCAGCAGCGCTGTTGAAGAGTCCCAGTCAAACGCCGCCGAGCGACGCAAAAGAGGTGAGTTCGTCCGCGGCATTAGTGGTTTCCGCAGTGTCTTGGGCGAGGATCCGGAATTTCCGGCGGAACCGGGTCGCTATCACCTGTTTGTGGCACTCAATTGCCCTTGGTGTCATCGTGTTACGCTGGCGCGCAATATTCTCGGCCTTCAAAACAGTATCAGCATGGATGTGGCGTTCCCGAGCCGAACAGACGGAGATGATCAGGTCGAAGCCAATCGTTGGGAGTTCAATCCAAACCGTATTGCAACATTGACCGGACAAACCCTTTCTGAATGCACTTCAGAAACAGCTACCGGGCAAAATCTACGCCTGGCCAAACAGATTTACGAACTGGAAAACTCCGATGAAGCATCGGTACCCATTCTCTATGACAAAAAATCCAAACGCATTGTAGCAAACGAAAGCGCTGAAATAATCCGCATGCTAAACACCCAAGCACGCGAGTTGGGAAGTTCAATTCCTGATGCGGAACGTCCCGATCTCTATCCAGTTGGCAATCAATACGCTGGTCTGCGGTCGGAAATCGACGCGCTAAACGAGCAGATTTACATTGGTATCAACAATGGAGCGTACAAAGCTGGATTTTCCTCAGATCAGAGCGTCTATGCTGCGGCATTTGAAGCGTACTTTGAAACACTTGGTGCGCTCGAGGCGCTGCTTGCCAGCGACGACCGTCCATTTTTGACCGGAGACATTTTTACTGAGGCGGATCTGCGCCTGTTTCCAACTCTCTATCGACACGATCCAGTTTATTACGTGCGCATGAAATTGAATGGCGCCCGCATATTGGACTATCCTAATCTTTGGCGTTGGTTATGTCGCGTTTATGCTCTTCCTGGCGTCGCCTCGAGCAACTCGTTGATCCACTGTCGCCAAGGCTATTTCGGCCGTTCTTGGAATAATGTCGTACCCCTTGGACCCTTTCACCCCATGGCTTATCCAGAAGCATACGAGCATCCTGAATTGGTTCGGTAAATTACCTTTTAAAAGTTCATCGCCAGGGGATCAGCCCTATACCAAACACTCACAATTACTATTCCACGCAGGTTAGTACCCGTGCTATGGGCCAGTGATGAGACATTGGTTGCGCGTACTAGTACTGTGTTTGTTGGCAGGTCCTGCTTTGGTTGGCTGTTCAAACATATCGTACTATTTGCAATCCGCAGACGGCCATCTGGAACTTTTGGCTGCGCGTCAAAGCGTTGATAAGATTGCCAATGATCCGGAACAACCAGAACAATTGCGATCGCAAATGGTGCTGGCGCGCGATATTCGTCAATTTGCAACGGATGAACTCGCCCTGCCCGACAACAAAAGTTACAAGACCTATGTAGATGTCGGCCGCGATTATGTGACCGTTGCGGTATTCGCTGCGCCAGAGTTTTCGTTTACGCCAAAGGTTTGGTGCTTTCCTGTGTTTGGTTGCGTGCCTTATCGCGCGCATTTCTCTCTGGATACCGCCCGTGCCGAAAGAGACGAACTTCAAGCGCAAGGCTATGACGTGCATCTGTCTGGCGTAACCGCATATTCGACGCTGGGCTGGACCAGCGACCCTCTTCTAAACACCATGTTTCGCGACGATGAGAGTCATTTGGCCGCCGTTGTCTTCCATGAGCTTGCACATCAAAAATTATATTTCAGAGATGATAGCGCATTTAACGAGGCATTTGCTGTCGCAGTGGAGCGAACGGGCGTTCAAAAGTGGCTACAACAACAAGGCAAGACCAGCGGATTGCGTCAGTACGATTTGAGTGATCAGCGCATGGCAGATTTTCTTGGCCTAATAGACCAAACACGCGCCACGTTGAACGAACTTTATGCCAGCACAGTCAGCAACGAACAAAAACGAGCTGCAAAGGAGGCAGCATTTGAACGCTTGCGTGCCAACTACCGCCAACTGCGTGACACAAAGTGGGACGGCTATGACGGATATGACGGTTGGTTCGAAAGCACGATCAATAATGCCAGAATTGCTGCAACTGCGGTTTACACCGATTTGGTTCCGGACTTCTTGCGTCTGTTTGAAATCTGCGGCGCGGACTATCCGCGCTTTTATAAATCTGTCGAGAATCTAGGCTCAATTGAACGGTCAAAGCGCACGGATGCACTGCGCAATGTTCAAACCTGCGCCTAGGTATCTCAAACAGAGACCAGAATTGCTGGATTAAAGTGGTGCCCGAGGGCGGATTTGAACCACCGACACGCGGATTTTCAATCCGCTGCTCTACCCCTGAGCTACTCGGGCATTTCAGGCCAAAGGCCTAAGAGGTGGGCGGGTTATAACACTAAAATTTCGACTGTCCAGCCGGTTATTGAGCGAATTTGATTGGTTTTCACATCATGCTGAAGGAATTGCATTTTGCTGGCTTGGAATCAGCAAAGCAGGGCAATATTCATTCGCGAACTTATTGAAGGCAGTTCGGTGCGAAAACCGGTAGTATGTTCAAGTGAGGTCGGGGGTTGGAGCGTGTTTTTTAACAACCCTGCCCGCAAGACAGATAACTAAGTGCGGCTTTCATCATTATCTAACTCCTTAGCAAGGCCCATAAATCGGCGCATGAACTCTTCCATGTAACCCAAGCCGCGTTCGAACTCTTCTTCGCTTGGCAAGCCATTGTTCTCGTTGGAAAACAAGCGTGCACCACCTTCAAGCCGCTGCTCCAATGCTGCAATTCGATCTTCTAGCGCTTGAATATCGTCATCGAATGCGGCGCGCTCGTCAGCTGCCATTTTACAAACAATCTGGCCATCCTGAGCTTCGCAAATGGACATGGCCCCGGTTTGAGTATCCATCCGGATATAGCCCTGGTCAGTTTTTTCCATCACGAAGCGGCCATTTTCAGCTTGAACTGTTCCGATGAAAGGCAGCGTGATGAATGCGCCAATCATCATAGATTTTAGAAATTGAGTTGCCATTTGCCCGATCCTTGCTTGCTGTCGCATCCATGCGACATACTCTTTTTTGAAGGCATAGTCGAAAATTGCGCGATAATTGCGGCCATTGGGTAAAAAACCGTGTGGATTTGATCCACGAGCTAGGCGTTCAAGATTTTAGACCGTAAGAGAGCCACTATGAAACAAAAACTGATCTATAAAATTGCCACGCAGGATCAATGGGCAATCGCTGAAAACGCGGGAGAGTTTTTGGGCGCGCCAATCGATCTGACCGATGGCTATATTCACTTTTCAACGGCCGACACGGTTCGCGAAACAGCCGCCAAGCATTTTGCAGGTCAGGACAACTTGTTGCTGATAGCAATCGATGAAAAAGCTCTGGGCAACGACTTAGTCTATGAAGTCTCGCGCGGCGGCGCAAAATTTCCGCATCTGTATGGAATATTAAATTTACAACACGTCGTGTGGGCACAACCCCTGCCGCTGGGCGCTAACCAGCTCCATGTTTTTCCAAAAGGTATCGACTGACCAATGATCGCAGAGTTTTGGACGAGAATCGGACGCCCAGCGACCTTCTTGCTTGACGCCGAAACCGCGCATGGCTTGGCAATAAGCGGGCTCAAAAGCGGTGCAGTAAGCGGCGGTGCTTACCATAGGGATCAACGGTTAAGTTGCTCGGTTGCCGGACTGCAGTTCGCCAACCCAATAGGTATGGCCGCCGGCTTCGACAAAAATGCCGAAGTGCCGGACGCCCTGCTGAAACTGGGTTTTGGCTATACTGAAGTCGGAACGATTACGCCGCTAGGTCAATCGGGCAATCCCAAACCGCGCATATTTCGACTAACGGCCGATGACGGCGTTATCAATCGCCTTGGCTTTAACAATGCTGGGCATGATGCGGCAATCAAGCGCCTAGAAACGCGATCGAAACAGAAGGGTATTGTTGGTATCAATGTTGGCGCCAACAAGGATAGCGATGACCGAGCCAATGACTATGTGCTCGGCATCAAGGCTTTTTATGCGCTTGCCAGCTATTTTACAGTCAACATCTCGTCTCCAAACACCCCAGGCCTGCGCGATTTACAGACACGAAGCCAACTTTCATCGCTTCTCACTCGTGTTATGAATGTACGGGCGGAAATGATAGAAGCTCACGGTAATTCCATTCCGGTGTTCCTTAAAATCGCCCCAGATGTCACCGATGGAGATTTAGATGACATCGTTGCTGAAGTTCTTGATCAAAAGCTCGATGGTCTAATTGTTTCGAACACTACGCTGGATCGATCAATGTTGACCAAGCAAAGTGATGAAGCGGGCGGATTGTCCGGAAAGCCATTGTTTGAACGCTCAACGATCATGCTTGCAAAGGCTCGTCAGAGAGCGGGTAAGGCACTGGCCATTATAGGCGTCGGCGGTGTGGACAGTGCGGAGACGGCCTTCGCAAAAATTCAAGCTGGCGCCGATTTAGTGCAATTATATACCGGAATGGTCTATCATGGGCCAACCATCGCCAATGATATCAATCGCGGCCTGTCAAAAATTCTGGATGAACGGGGTGCTGAAAAACTCACTGCTTTGCGCGATGAGAATTTGGATGAATGGGCGGCAAAATCGATCAATTGATAGCAATCTCGCCCGCACGTTTGGGCAGAACATAAAGCAGCCCTAGCCCACGTAAAACAAGCCAAGCATTGAGCGCAAACCATAGGCCATGATTACCCCAAATGGGTGTCAGCAAATAGCCAAGTGCGATAAACACAAATAGCGATAATAACATCACGTTGCGCATATCGACCGACCATGTTGCACCGATAAAAACGCCGTCCATTTGGAACGCAAGCACGCCAGCTATGGGCGTCAAAGCCGCCCAGAACAAATACTGTTTCGCTGCTTGGCGAACCTCTGCTGATGTCGTCATAAAATCGATAGCCAAATTACCAAATAACAACATCAAGATCGACGCAATAATCGTCAGTGTAAGGCCAAAACCAAAGGTTTTACGAACGGTTTGCCAAAAAGCTTTCACAGCGCCAGCGCCAACAGCTCGCCCAGCCAATTGTTCCGACGCAGCGGCAAGACCGTCCAGAAAATAGGCGGCCAACAAAAAGAAATTCATGAGAATGGCATTGCCTGCCAACGTTACCGTGCCCAGCCCCGAACCCATGCGAGTGAACAAGAAAAATGCAGTTAAAAGCGCAAATGAGCGGATCATGATATCGCGATTTACATTGACCATTTTAGTCAATGCAGCGCGGTCCAATATGCGTGCCCTGCTGGGCATTTGCGATTTATCAAAGCTGTTGAGCAGCCAGAGAAATGCGACGATCGCGATGATTGCCTCTGCGATCACCGTGCCCCAGGCAACTCCAGCAATGTTCCAATCGAGCCACAGGCCAAGAATGATCGATAGTATGATGTTCAATCCATTCATTGCAGTTTGTACGATCAAGTTTGCAACGGCCCGATCCTGGCCCAGCAAAACGCCCAATATTGAGTAATTGATGAGAGTAAATGGCGCACCCAAAAAACGAATGATCATGTAAGTTGATGCCGCTTGGTATACGGCTTCATCTGGCCCAATGATCCACAAGCCAAACCACCGGATTAGCGGTGATAGCGGCAGAAGAATAAAGCCCACCACCAAAGCCATAAGAATGGCGCGAAAGAATATTGCTTGCTGTCCAGTTACATCTCCTCGGCCAAGGGCCTGAGCGACAAAGCCTGTGGTACCTGTGCGCAGGAAGTTAAAAGTCGTAAAAACCAGGTCAAAAATGATTGCGCCAACAGCCAACCCACCAATCATCGCTGGGTCGCCAAATTGGCCGACGATGGCCGTGTCTGCCAGACCCAGCAGTGGCACGGTCAAGAAAGCCAACGTCATTGGTACCGCAATGGCGAGCACCATACGATTTGTGACGTTAAACTCGCCAGATGGCTGATCCATAATTGACCCGTGGCAGCTTCAATGAACTGCAACGCTACCGAGTGCAAAGCAGATTTGCTACTGTTTCTTGCTGCTGCAATTGCAATTTGTTGTTATCGGTCTATTTGAAAAAGCATGCCACTGCCCATTATCCACTCCCCAGCTTATGATGCGAAATTCCCGCTCGGCCATCGTTTCCCGATGAGCAAATACAAAGTCTTGGGCGAGGTACTTGTGCGTGATGGCCTTGCCACCGAGGACAGTTTTCATGTGCCCGCTCCAGCGCCCAAGAATTGGATAAAGCTGACGCATGACGCGAACTATGTGGATCAAGTCTACGCCTATGATGTACCGCAGCAGATTCAGAAACTCGTCGGGTTTGAGATGACCGAGAGAGCGATCATTCGTGCCCAATGTGCGACGACCGGCACTGTAATGGCAGCTCAAATGGCACTTGATGACGGCATCGCTTGCAATACGGCAGGTGGTAGCCATCATGCGGGGCCCTTGCATGGCGCAGGTTTTTGTACTTTCAACGATGTAGCCGTTGCAGCCCATGTATTGTTGGCCGATGGCAAAATCAACAATGCGCTTGTTGTAGATTTGGATGTGCATCAGGGCGATGGCACAGCAGCGATATTTGCTCATGATGACCGCGTTTTTACGCTATCGCTGCACGCAGACAAAAACTATCCGCATCCTAAACAAGTGTCAGATTTAGATGTGCCATTAGCCGATGGCATGGAAGATCACGCATATCTGAAAACGCTGGCTTTAACGCTTGAACAGCTGCGCAATCAGGTACTTCCAGATATTGTTTTCTATAATGCTGGCGTCGATGTTCACAGCGACGACAAACTTGGTCGCTTGGCACTGACAGATTTCGGCATAGAGCAGCGCGATCGGATGGTGATTTCACACTTTCAGTCGCGCAGCATTCCGGTGTGCGGCGTCATCGGTGGTGGCTACTTAGACGACATCCAAAAACTCGCCGAACGCCACAGTATATTGCACCGCGTGGCGAGTGAGTTTGCCTATTAAACTGACAAGATCATTGTCCAATAGGGGCGATTGCCCGAATTGGCGTTCTTAGCGACAGCCATACCGACGCGATTGTAGGCACCAAGCATGTTGCGCCGGTGCCCGCGCGAACCATTCCAGCCCACGATCGCGGATTTAACATCGTCCTGACCGTAAGCCACATTTTCAGCTGCGGGCCCCTTAATACGTGCATTGCGCATTCGGCGTTTGAAATTGCGGTGTGATAGTTTGCCTTGAAGAGCCATTTCCTTGCTCCAATCAAGCGCCGCGCGTTCCGTCACTGGATCAACAATAAGCGCGTTGCGGCCCGCCTTTTTGCGGAGATGATTTATGTATGGAAGCGCTTGCTCGGTAACAACAGCACTCGACCTGCGCGGGGCTGCAAATGCAGAACCAGCAAAAACGAGTGATGGTGCAAGAACAATAAATTGGCGGCGATCAAGCATGTTTAACTCCTACGATAATTGAGTAATCGAATGAGAATGAAGACCGGAACCACCACGCTGGCACCCAAAATCAACCAATCGCCAAACCGGCCGAGTGCAGCCCAACCGCTTTCCCACAAGCGCACAAAGAAATCGCGAATGCCGTAGAGAACATCAAAGGGCGCAATGTTGAATACGCTCATCACCATGCCCACCAATATGGAGACAACAAGAAGCTTAATAATCGTTCGGCCGAGCGTGTCGCCCAATAGTTGTTTCGATTCCATCATTTGTCACATTCAATGTAGTCAGCAGCATTTCCTTGGTCAGATTCTCAAAAAAATGAGGCTTAGTTATGATCGATAAATGTAGCTATAACGTTGAATGGTTTACTAAAATGTATGATGCCATCAAAAAATAGGCATGATTGGAAGATTGGACGCCGAAGATCGTAAATGCAGCCTATTATTGTCTAAATCTTTGTTTTTAAATGTGATTTACGGCAACATTGCTTCTAAAGTCTCTAGTCTGTCCGCCTCATGCGCGGGTTTATCCCATCTTAATTTGGAAATTCGTGGAAAACGCATGGCAATGCCGGATTTATGGCGCGTCGACCTATTCAGTCCCTCAAACGCGATCTCCATCACTAAACCATTGTCAGGTTCGGCGCGAACGGAGCGTACTGGCCCAAAGCGCTCTATTGTATTTTCGCGAACGAATTTGTCGATCATTTTTAGCTCTTCATCGGTAAATCCAAAATATGCTTTTCCGACGGGGACAATTTGCGGCTGGTCGCGTGCGCCAGTCCAAACGCCAAATGTATAGTCCGAGTAGAAACTCGAACGCTTGCCGTGTCCACGTTGAGCGTACATCAACACCGCATCGATCAGCATTGGGTCTTTTTTCCATTTGAACCATGGTCCTTTTGGGCGGCCAGGCACGTAAGTGGAATCGCGACGCTTCAACATAATCCCTTCGATAACCGGATCAGGACTGGCGACCCGCATTTTGGCGATTTCATCCCAACTCGAAAATTCAATCTGTTCAGAGAGGTCAAAACGATAATTAGGCAGTTTTTCAATGAAGTTCGCCAGTCGTTTGCGGCGATCATCGAAAGTCAGTTTACGTAGATCGTCGCCACCGTCTTGCAGCAAATCATAGGCGCGTACGAAAACAGGAAACTCAGCTTGCTTTTTAGCTGAAACCGTTTTGCGATTCAGGCGTTGCTGCAAATCACCAAACGTGCCGACTTTGATGGCTCCGTTTTCCATGTGGCCCACGAGCAATTCACCATCAATACTGCCTTCAAAATCCATCGCTTGGACCAAATCCGGAAACGCCTTTGAAATGTCATCGCCGGTGCGCGAATAGATCCGTGCAACGCCATTTTCGCAGGTCGCCTGAATTCGAATGCCATCCCACTTCCATTCGGCCGTGTAGTCAGCAGGTTCGTATTTGGTGAGTTCTTCTGCATCTGTTGGCGTGGCCAACATAACCGGTCTGAATGGGGATGCGGCCAGGTTGACTGGTTTCTCCGCTTTTCCATCCAACCATTGAAACAATTCCACATATGGCACTTCCAAACCGTGCCAAAGCTCTTCAATTTCAGTGACATCCTGGCCGCCATAGTCGGCCAGCGCTTGTTTCATTAAGCGCGACGAAACGCCAATGCGCATCCCACCAGTAATTAATTTTATCAGCGCATAACGGCCCTGATCATCGAGTTGATCGAGCCAAGCCTCCACGAGCTTCGGCCCGTCTGATCGAGACGCCGTTTGAAGCCTTTCAACTATGGTCGATAGCTTGGTGTCGTTTTCTGTACTTGTTTGATGCAATTCATTGGAGGGCCAAATCAACGCAATCGTTTCAGCCATATCGCCGACAAAATCATAAGAGTATCCGAATAAAACCGGATCGACGCGCTCTTCAACCAGCGCCCGGATCATGGCCGGCTTAACGCTCATAATGTCCAAATCTCGTGTGATCGCCGCGATCGCATAGCCACGATCAGGATCAGGGGTTGTGCGGCAATAGTCGACCAGCACGCGAAGTTTCGCATTGCGCGATGGCGTGAG
>JBCDFK010000014.1:0-12278 GCA_039178065.1 Pseudomonadota bacterium
CCATGGGTCGCGTCGGCACGGCAGAAGAAATCGCAGCAATTGCCGTCTATTAGGCTGGCGATGAATCTGCTTTCACCACCGGTACTGCAATACCCGTCGATGGAGGCTGGACGCTGTGAGCGAACCTGACAATGATGACAAAAACAATTATGACCGCAAAACACTGCTTGTTGCAGGCGGCATATTTGTGGGCTTTTGTCTGCTTACTTATTTCCTACCAACGATAATGAGTTCAGTCGGCACGGACATGCCCTACCTTACCGGCGGGATCATCGCTGCGTTTTTGGTTTTACCATTTATTGGGCTGTGGTGGCGCGGCCGCTCAAAAGGCAACTAGGGCCGTCCTTATCTAGCAATGTGACGCTAAGAAACGCCTCGTATTTCTTGAATTGGTTCCACGAAATTGAGACCAAAGCCAATGACCGCAAACAATCAGATTGCGGTCATTTTTTCGACATCATGCCGCTTGCGCCATCAAGACAGCGCTGATCATGTAACAAGCAGAAACCCCCAAGGCTGCCAGCCAGCGGACATGGTTCCAAAGAACCCATCCTCGCACATATTCCGGCCAATAGCTTTGTGCCTCAGCACCGCCGAGCGGGAGCGATTCCAGCGCGTTGTTCATTGGAATGTTGCCAAACGCAGATGACAGAAACACACCGGAAAAATAGAGCAACCCAGCAACAACAAGCAATGCCGACAAAACCCCATCATAGAAGAAAAATCCCATAATTGCCGTCAAAATCGAAATGGGTATCATGCCGATGAGCAGAACCATGAAGATAGACCGAAACACTTTTCGGTTGATGATCTGCATGGCCTCAGTTCCTGCCGCTGGACGCGATGCAGCCAGCGACTTCATAACGAAATCGGAAAATGTAAGAAATACTCCTGACACCAACCCTGTTGCTGCAGACAGCAATAAGAGAGTCCAAATTGTAAGTGGAATATCCATAGTAAATCTTCCCTTACCACTAGTTTGAAATTGCGACGGTTTGATTTGAATATCGCAAATCACCCAGCTGCCGCGTCAAAAAACCCGCAATATCGGCCCGCGAAATTTTTAGCGTCAAGCGACGTTCGCTCGGCGGAAAATTCTCCTTATATGCGCCAGTGGCAGGTCCGTCGGTAAAAGCGCCAGGGCGCACAATAGTCCAGTTCAAACCACTGGCATGGACTAGCTTTTCCTGTAGTTCGTGATCGAGAAACACGGGGCGAATGAGCATGCCAAACATGATCCGCTTCCAAAAGAAGTTCAAATTGCTCCAGCTTTCATTTGCTCCCAACGTGGATTGGCAAATGAGACGATCTACACCGTGAGCTTGCATACCTTTGATCACGTTCATCGTTCCTCTCGAGCGGATCAAACTGCGGCGAGACATGCCAGAGCCAAGTGTGACAACAACGGCATCATGTCCTTTAATAGCAGCTGCGACTTCCTCGGCGGAATTTGCATCGCCAGCGCGGTGAGCCAAATTTGGATTGTCTAATTCCAACGTGTGCGGGTTTCTCGCAAAGGCGGTGACCTTATGCCCCTCGGCCAACATTTGCTCAGTAGCCAATCTTCCAATCTTTCCAGTAGCTCCAAAAATTATCACTTTCATATTCGTATCCTTTCCGTTTTATATTTACTTGACACCGTGTCAAGTTGACATCGTGTCAATAAGCTATACCTTTACACCATGTCAAGTGAAAAAATTTCGACTCGTACAAAGATTTTGAAAACCACATGGAAGCTGCTTGAGAACGGCGGTGGTAACGCGGTACGTATGGCTGACATTGCCAAGGCGGTGAAAATTAGCAGGCAAGCGTTGTACCTGCATTTTCCCAATCGAGCAGATCTTCTTATCGCTACAACCCGTTATTTGGACGAGGTACACGACATTGAGGAGAAGCTGTCGGCGAGCCGCAGCGCAACGTCTGGTACTGACCGGCTCGAAAAATGGGTTGATGTTTGGGGAAATTACATTCCGAACATTTATGGTATTTCAAAAGCGCTATTGGCAATCAAGGATACCGACAAGGAAGCAGCAGCCGCTTGGAACGATCGAATGCAGGCGGTACGTCATGGCTGCGCTGCGGCGGTATCAGCATTGAAAGCGGAAAACTCGCTCAACGCAAGCCTAACAGAGGAACAAGCCACTGATCTTCTCTGGACACTTCTATCTGTTCGCGCCTGGGAGCAACTGCGCGTGGAGTGTGGGTGGTCGCAGGAAACATATATTGCTCAAATGAAAGAAACTGCCGCGCGAGCGCTGGTTAAATGACTATCTCTACATATCCAATGTTGTTACGAGTGAGACGATCAATCCGTCTTTCAGCTGAAAAACATTGGTTCCGCTGCCACTACCGCCAGGTATCGCTTCAGATATACAAGTCCACTTCACCGTTATCGTCTCACCATCAACTTCAACCGCACTCAGATTGATAACGGCGTCGTCAAATGCATCAGTGCGGCTGGCGTCAAATGCAGCAACGATTGCCGCGGACCCTCGATACGGTTCCGATTGTCCTGAAAACGGCTCGCTGTAGGTAGCATCTTCAGCAAACATAGTCCTCAACATATCCAACCCGTGGGGCCCGGCTTGCATTGCAAGGAAAAAATTGGTGATCTCTAGTGGCATTTCATTCATCGAAGAGGTCCCTATATGGCAATTGATGATAGCTTACTTGGCGCCCTGAAACATGCGGTCAAAGCCGTAAAGGATGAAGTACCTCGCCCTATCCCGGTCAAACTTTTGAAACCATTGGTCGATATGGCAAAGCCCGGTTTACATGTGCATCTTGATATTGAAGCGAGCCACACGATCGGCGCGCCGATCGTCACAATCTCAAACAAGTCAGATAGCGCCAACCTACTCGCTCCGCTAACACCACGGCAAAAACAAGTCGCAGAACTCATCATCGAAGGTCTCCCAAATCGCGCAATCGCCGGCCAGCTTGGCATCTCGATCGCCACTGTCAAAGACCATGTTCACGCTATATTGGAGCGATTAGAACTACCGTCTCGAACAGCACTCGTTTCCGCAACACGTCACTAAATCAAATTAGCGTCCGGGCTATTTGGCCGCAATCCATCCAAAGATGGATATTGGTCACTTCTTGTCCGCTTCTTCCGCCATCGCGCACATGAAATCCACATGCGAATCCATCCACTCCTGATCAACCGGTAGGCCGGCGATAAACTTCCGAAAATACGGAACGGCAATCGCAGTCTCAATCAGATGGTGTACGGGCGCGCCTGCCCGCAGCTCACCGCGGGCTCTTGCAGCTTCAAAGATTGACTCAACCCACACCATGCGATCTTGCATTAGGTCGTTGATCACAAGCTTGATTTCGGCCTCGGTAGACGCCGCCGCAATCACTTGAGGCGCGACTTGTTCCCACGCTGTCTCATTAAGAGCAGACATAAGCGCATTCATGGTCCACGCCAGATCGACGCGAAGCGGACCGTCAGTGAGAGGTGGGTTGTTGGGCGGGACAGCGGCACTTCTTAGCGCATGGTTTCGTAGTAACGCAACTTCCGGCCAGTGGCGATAAAGTGTGCTGCGCGAAATCCCGGTCGCTTTACTCACCGACCCATGCGTTACTGCCAAAACGCCGTCACTAATCAGAATTTTCACTGCAATTTCAAGGGCATGATCTCTTGTTGCAGTCAGTCTGGGATCTTCAGTATGAGTCATAATTTATTTATAGTACATTTTGTTGCGTTACAATACATTTTGTTCTATAAACATTTGATTGCGTCTGAAAACTAACTCCAAATGTCCATTAAGGAACCATACCAAATGAAAAAGCTTTTGACACTGTTTGCTATTGTTGCAGCTTCCCCCGCATCAGCCGATGCGCCATTTGAAGGATACGCCGACACCTATGCGGAAGTCATTAATCATGTGGCGTGCTTCCCGCATGGTATCGACATGATCAGCGTGGGAAAGGTTGATGAAGGCATGGCGATTTGGAACGAATGTTGGGGCGAGGACCTGGTCTCGCGCTTAAATTTCGTGGGTGCATCAATTATTTGCCCAGGTGAGGACTGCACATTTCTTTCGAGTCAACCCGATCTACGTGGTGCTGCAATGCGCGGGGCGCTTGCGCAAATGGGGTTTCAAATGGCCAAGTTTATATCTACCCACCACCAGCTTGATACGCTAAAGGTTGACTTTGACGGGCCTAAAAATGCCACCGTATCGGGTATGATTACCGCCACTCATTTCAGCGATCACCAAGGCCCTGAAACACACTTCATACATTGGACCGGCACCTTGGTCGACACCGACAAGGGTTGGCGGATTACAGAAGAAGATCTGTCTACGGTCGGCCACAGCGTGCTGCCGAAATCCGAATAGTCGTTGCATTATATCTGGGCGCCATTAGTGCCCTTTGCGACTTAAACACTGCCTCAGGAGTGCATGACTTCATGATCCGTCAAACAATCTGTCTGCTAGCTTTTATTGGCATGGCATCCACAGCTCAATCCATGCAACTGCCAACCCGCGACACACCGCGACCAGAAACAACCAATGGCGTTCCGCATATCCAAATTGGTGTGGCACCTGTACCACAATTATCAGCTGAATTAATGCGCCGCGTCGCTGACTTTCCCGGTGTGACGCTCGGTGCCACGCGGGTTTCACTTCCTGGCGCAACCGGATTTCAGCTTGATGAGAACCTCACTCTGGCACAGCCCAAAGCGATTGTTGGTGGCCGCGAATTTGCACATGTTCATCCCGATGGAAGCCTGCATGCATCGCTACATCCGGAGACCGCGCGCGCGGCGGTTGAAGCAGGATGGGCAACTCCCCACCCTTGGGCCAAACAAAGGGACGGATGGGAAGGCTTTGTCATGATCTACACGCCAATCAATGACGCAGAACTCGAAGTTGTTTTTCAACTCGTTTTAAGTTCGTATAACTTTGTCACAGGGCAACAATAGAGTTCACATTCTGCCAAGCATGGGTCTATTAAACACGCTAACCGCTTTGTGCCAAAGTACCCCCCGATAGCGATCTGAATATTGGCGTGAGTACATCGCTGCTCTGGACTCCACTTATGGTGTGCACATGCCTGCCCACTTTGTTGAACAACAGGAGCGTCACATGCGGAACACCGTATTTGGCGGCTAGCTCTCTGCCTTCACCGGACTTTATATTGGCGACAAGAAACTGCAATTCACCATCATCAAAATTGTCTAGCGCGTTTCTTGTTTGCCGCATCAATCTGGCACAGACAGAGCATTGTGGGTCATGGATTTGAACTACCGACGGGACACCGTTTCCAATGCGACTGATATCACCTTCGGCAATACCAGCAATCACACTATCGACCGCCCAATAGCCAACTCCACCCAGTGCCGCCGCACCCAATCCATAGGTTGCAGCATTTCCCATGAAATCGCGCCTTGATGAATTTGCTGGTTTCAATGGAGCATTATGGGCGCTTGATGCGGCTTTTTTTCTGCGCTCACGTACCCGGTTTGAAGCTTTCTTCATGGTGTAATTCCTAATTGTAATTGCCTGCAGATGTGGCCAGTAGAGGTCCTGCCAAGACAGAAGTCTTGCAGGCATCTTGCCAACAGCAGAGCCGATAAATTGATAAACGCTCGGTTTGGATCGCGAACATGCGCGACCCGCTACTCATTTTTTCGCTTTAGTGTGGTAGACACGCTCAAGCTCCAAAATCTCTTTTGGGCTGAAACCCAAAATTTGAGCTGTTTGGGTCAATGCTTGTTCATCCTGCTCAGCACAATCATGTCGCTTGCCCAGCCAAATATCGGGGACACTTTTGTGTCCAAAACGATTGGGTTTCGCTTGATTATTGTCTTGGCTCATATCACGCACCTCGCAAGCACGCCGCATGAAGGTTTGTGACTAAAAATGAACTCGCGAAGATGTGGCATGGAGATTTGTACTCCAGCCACAAATGGCCTTTTGGTCAGCATAATACCGGTCCTTTAAAATAAATTGAGCGTTCAGAACGCAAAAATCCATATTAAACGACGGATCGAGGTGGCCTTTTGAGAGTATCTAGGAAGTTTTTGAGGCCGTTTGTATTAGAAAATACAAAGCGTGTATTTTTGGGATTACAAGGCAATTGCACATCAGATTGAAGAATGGGCGCCAAAGTCACACCGCAGGTAAACTTCTTGCTGTCACTGTCACTTTCGCACGGGCAGCGATCATCATCAGAGCCTACATGTTCATGACCGATCATTGAATCGTCAATTGATAAAGCCTGCTCGAAAGCCCATTTTTCGGTTTCAAAACTTGCAACAGCATAGCTTTTGCCAAAATTTGCAAATGCTGAAATAAGCACGAAACCGGTCAAAACGAATATCGAGAACAGTTTTCCCATAATCGAGCACTATAGCTGATCCGGGTTATGAAAAAACCATGGTCGTATCACGGTTTCGTGAATGTAAATCTGCCTGACTACAAGCGGATCACCAAAAGCATTACTACTAAACCGCTAAACCACCGGCCAGCAGCAAACTACCCAAAACGATCAAAAGTCCCGCGCCAAATAGCTCAATACCATTTTGAAGATTGCCGCTCATCACCGCTGAGTTGGAATATCTTAGTGCTGTGTTCTTCGCTGTCACCGCAATCGTTGCCAATGAAGAAACTGTTATGGCGGTGCCCACTGACATGGCGAAAACCGCAACAATCCCGCCGAGAATTAGCCCATTAAGCAAAGCAAAGCTAAGCACGATGATAGCACCGGAACAGGGGCGGACGCCCACGGAAAATACGGCCGCGATTGCGGTTCGCAAATCCATATTGCCACTCAAATTTTTCGGGCTTGGCATGTGTGCATGGCCGCAGGTTGCACAAATCTCACCAGCCGCATGATCATGACTATTGTTATGCGCATGTGCGCGCTCCGCCTGAATGCCCCTCACCTTGCGCCAAAACAGCCAGACACCGAATCCAACAATCAACATATAGCTGGCAAGCTCAAGCCAGCCGGTCGCGTCAGTCATCGAAACTGATGTGCCGCGCAAGATTAAGAAACCGAGGCCAACAATAAATATGGCCGAAAGCGCCTGCAGCATAGAGGATGCAAATGAAAGCATAACGCCGCGCTTCAACTGAGTTTCATTCGCGAGCATATAAGATGAAATAACCACCTTGCCATGGCCCGGACCAGCCGCGTGGAAAATACCGTAGAGAAATGAGAGCCCGATCAAGATCCAAACAGCTGAACCATCAGCGCGCATTTCCTTCAAAGCGTCGGTCATCAAGCGATAAAATTCGCGTTGCTCGTTACCAATCCACATGAAAAATCCGCCCAAAAAACCCGTCGAGGGTTGAATCGGTTGTTCTCCACTGCCGATGCCGAGCGAAGATTGCGCCAGTGCCTGCGCTGCTATCAAGCACAGAAAGAATGCCAAACCTAATTGCTTCACGAGCAACTCACTTCCATCCTGGTAGCAAGAATTTTGCTCATGTCATTGGTGTCGTTAGGATCATAAAATGCTTCCGTGAGACTCTGGGAATTTTCTGCAATCGCCTCATCCGGATCTGGGATCACCATCGCATGAGCGCAACCCTTAGGCGCATCGATAATTACCATATCTCTCTCGGAGTAAAACTCGATCGCCGTATAAAAAGTTGGATCAAAAATACCGATCTTTGGTTCGTCCATCAACTTGACGGGCGCATCCGGCACAGTGGCAAACAGCACCAGCAATTGCCCGTCCTCGACACCAACAATCATCTCTTCGACTCTCTCAAAGCCGACATCTTTGCCCTTCACTTCAAGGTTCTGAAAATAATTAAAGTCGGCAATCGAACCTGCAATAATGTTTGCAACTTCATCGAGCTCGGCATCGCCGAGTTCGCCGTTCTGATCCGCGTCAAACTCTAAAATGACGGTCGCGGTGAAAAGCTCGTCAAAACGCCAAACATGGTTGAGTTGATCGATCAAACCATCCGGTGTCGCCTGTAGTTCCATGCGTGCCTGAGCAAAAACATGCGGATGGGCAGATGCCGCTGTAGCGCAAAAAGTGGCGCCCAAAGCCGCCATTATAAATCCAACATTCTTACGCATTTTGGTCTTTGCTCGTTCAACAAAAAGTTTCGCTCTACAAGCCATCAAATACTGGCTGCAATGTGACAAAGGCTCGAATCAATTTACCCTAATTCTAGCTAGGAGCAAACAGCGAGTAGTGCGATCGTTAATGCAGATCGCTCAAATGAACACAAAGCTGTCGTGCGCTTTCAAATGCCGCCTCTACTCGGCCACCCAGCATACCATCACCAATGGCAAAAAGTGCTCCATCATCGCTTGCCAAAAAGGGTTTGCCTAAAGGCCGGTCAACGCGCGCATAGCGCCATCGATGCGCCTGCGCATAGACGGGCGCAAGTTTGCATCCCGCCATCTTCTCCAGAGCAGTTTGCATGAGCTGCAGAACATCAGATTTGTCGAGTTCCAAATTGTCACGGCTCCAAATAGCGCCTGCCTGAGCGCATATTGATTCGGCTCCAGAACGTTTCGGTTTAGTATTGTTCCGGGTCAGCCATGAGATCGCCATTGTGTCTTCACCACGATAAAGATTCGGCAGCGTATCAATAGTGTTGTCAAAGCTGAACATACTGGTCCAGCATGGCATATAGACAATGTCATCAAGTGGCTCGAAAGCTGAATCAACGTGCCGTAACAAAGCGCTAGCCTGCGGCGAAGGAATAGCAACAATGACTTTATCAAAGCTGCTAGCCCTTCCCTCCTCGCTCGCACAAACGATACCGTCGCGCGCACGCTGAATTTCAGTAATCCGTGTACGCTTCTTGATATTGATGCCTTCGAGCAATGGTTTCACAAGGCCGCTCATACCTGGCAGGCCGACATGCCATTTCCCGTCGCGGTCCTTTCCATCGGGCGTCCAAAGCGCGGCTGTATTTTTCTTAATGAGGCCGTCCATAACAGCACGAAACGGCTCTGATTTTGCCGATACATATTGCGCACCATGATCGAATTCGCCGTAGTCAGTGCGTCGGGTGGAAAGCCTGCCGCCAGTGCCGCCCGATTTTTCAAACAGCACTATATCATGACCGGCATCGCTGAGCATGCGCGCAGCCGTAGCGCCCGCAATTCCCGCGCCAATTATTGCAATTTTGTCTGGCATATTTTGTTCCATATCTCCCTGAGGGAGACATAGGACAGCCCGCCCAAACTTCAAAGAAATTGCTAAGCGAATACCTCAGCGGCCTGGCCATGATCGGCGCGCAACTTTGCCAAATCCACGCCGACCGGATTAGCATCTTCAACTGTCCATTTACCGGCAATCATCACTCGATCGGCCGTATGCGCACCGCACAACACCAGCGCAGCCAGAGGGTCATGTGCGCCCGAGAAGCGTAATTCATCGAGCTTAAACATCGCCAAATCGGCCTGCTTACCAACCGACAGATCGCCAATGTCAGACCGTCCCAAACATTGAGCCGAGCCCTTGGTTGCCCATCTGAAAACATCATGATGGCTGACAGTCGCATCATAGGTGAGTCGATTTAACATCAATGCGTGCCGCACGCCTTCCATCAGATTTGATGAATCTGAAGATGCGCTGCCGTCGACACCCAGACCTACATTAACACCCGCCGCTTCCAGTTCACGGGTCCGACAATTGCCAGATGCGAGAACCATGTTGGATGAGGGGCAATGCGACACACCGACACCAGCTTTGCCCAACCGGGAAATTTCATCATCATTAAAGTAGATGCCATGCGCGAGCCAGGTCTTATCAGTCAGCCAGCCGGTCTCTTCCAAATAGTCCAAAGGTCGACAACCCATATGTTCAAGACAGAAGCTGTTTTCATCCTCTGTCTCGGCCAGATGTGTGTGCAGCGAGCAGCCACATTTTCTGGCAAGCGTCGCTGTATCGGTCATCAGTTCTTTGGTGACAGAAAACGGCGAGCACGGCGCCAATGCCACCTGCAGCATAGCGCCTTCATCGGTGCAATGAAATTTAGAGATCACCCTTTCGCAATCCGCCAATATGGTATCGGCACCTTGAACAATATTCTCCGGAGGCAAGCCACCATCGTTTACCGACAGGTTCATTGAGCCACGGTTAAGCACCATACGCATGCCCAAACTTCCGGACACCTCAGCCTGAATATCCATCGCATCATCCAGGCCATCTGGATAAACATAATGGTGGTCAGATGCACAGGTAACACCACTCATCATCAGTTCAACCAAGGCCGTTTCAGTGGCCAGCTTTAATGCCTCTGGCGTGAGCCGCGTCCATAAGGGGTAAAGCGTTTGCAACCAAGGGAACAGCTCTTTGTTGATGGCTGCTGGATGAGCGCGCGTCAGGGTTTGGTAGAAATGGTGATGGGTGTTTATCAACCCCGGCAATACAACATGGTTTGACGCATCAAAAACATCATACTCGCCTTCAGGCTCTTTGCCTGAAGCGATGTGAGAAACAATCTTGCCATCTTTGATAAGGATGCCGCCCCCCGCATCGATATCATCAGGCACGAGTATGGTCATTGGATTTTTAATCCATAGTGGTTTGCCCGTCATTACACCCTCTTGTTTTGCTACAGCTTGAAGCGCCTTCAAGGGACTTGCAAGCCCGACTAGGTTGCAAAATACAATTTGCCGACTTACTATTCTTCATGGCTAAGAATTCTGTTACCGACAAAGATGGCATGGATGAGGGTTCACTTTTGAACCAATTACAAGCTGTCGCGCGCCAAACCCGCACCCACATAGCACGGCATCTATTGGACACAGGCATCTATGCGGGCCAGGAACAAATCATTAATCTCCTAGCAACCCATAAAAGCCTCTCATCCGGAGAGATTGCACGTGCACTTGGTGTTCGGCCTCCAACTATCACAAAGTCAATCGCGCGGTTGCAAGAGCAGGGTTTTGTTGAACGCACAAAGGGCCATGAAGACGGCCGCATTGTTCGTGTGACACTGACCAAAGCTGGCAAGAAGAGTCTAACAAAAGTGAGCAAGGCAACAAAAAAAGCTGAAAAACAAGTGCTCGGCAAACTAACATCAAGGCGCCAAAAGCAGCTGCGCAAAGCGTTAAACTCAATGGCGGAAAATCTAAGTGCTCGCGAAAAGAAAGTACAAAAGAAGGCCTGACAAGCGTGCGATGAAGCGAAATATCCGCCTTGGGCTGACAAAAAAGCAGACTCAAGTCTTTTCCCTCCCTTAAAAATATCCTAAAACATTTTAAATTTAAAATGCTGCGTACGTAATCTTGGGGGCGATCGGTGGCGCAAAAAGTAAAGCTGTCGACTATTGGAGAGTCCCTAGGTGTTTCCACTGCAACTGTGTCTCTAGCACTACGTGACAGCCCGCTGGTTGCTGAAGCAACGCGAGAGCGGGTAAAAGCCCACGCACTCGAAATGGGCTATATTTACAATCGCCGCGCTGCAAGCCTACGCACTTCAAAATCTGGAATTTTGGGTGTTGTGGTGCACGACATTATGAACCCGTTCTATGGCGAGATCCTTCGATCCATCGAAATGGAACTGGATAGGTCTCGCCAAACATTTATTTTGTCCAACCACTATGACCGCGTGGAAAAACAGCGCGATTTCCTTGAGACACTTATGCAACTGGGTGCAGATGGCGTTATTATGTCGCCGGCTATCGATACGCCAAAGGAAGACATGGATTTGTTGACCCAAAATGGTTTGCCGACTGTCTTTATCGCCCGCTCGGTGCCTGGTGTCGATCTGCCTGTCTTCCGCGGTGACGACAAATTTGGCATTAGCTTGGCAACCAACCACCTTATATCATTGGGCCATAAGCGGATTGCAATGATCGGCGGCACGGATGAGACATCTACTGGTCGCGACCGATATGAAGGCTATGTCTCTGCCATGCGTAAAGCGGGACTTGAGGTAAAAGACGAATGGCGCATTCAGGGACCGCGGACAAAGGCTGCCGGTTTTGAGGCTGCTAGCCAATTCCTAGCATTGCCCGACAGACCCACTGGGGCAGTTTGCTGGAATGACCTAGCCGCGATTGGACTTATGAGCGGCATTGCGCGCGCCGGACTTAGGCCTGGCATTGATATTTCCGTAACAGGTTATGACGACCTCGAAGAAGCCTCAATCGCAACACCGGCACTGACAACGGTTTGGAACGGCCAGCCAGAAGTTGGACGTTTGGCAGCGCGCGCACTACTTGATCGCATTGAAGGCAAACATACACCCGATGGTGATCTCACACTCATCAAACCCGAACTTCATTTACGACAATCCACGAGCAGGCCGGTAGAAGGCGCTTAATTCTGATACAACC
>JBCDFK010000015.1:0-12163 GCA_039178065.1 Pseudomonadota bacterium
AATCTGATGGACGCGATTGATCGTGGTGTGGGCAAACTTGTTGATGCCGACATGACTGAAGAATCAACCCGCTTATCAGCGCTGCAGGTTCAACAGCAGTTGGGTGTTCAGGCGCTTTCGATCGCCAACGCTAACTCTCAGACAATTCTGAGCCTCTTCCGTTAATCGATACAGCACTATCTTTTGACACCAAAGGCCGCCCTCTGGGCGGCCTTTTTGCGTTTGCTTCAAAAAAACCTTTGACTACGATTAACTCCTTGTTAAGGCTGTTTATGGTTAACAATGGGTTGTGATTCTAGTTTACAGCTTCACGCGACGAGTATTCTACATACGAGCATGATGCTCCATCGTCGCACCGGTCGATCCGGAATGTCCCGTATTTTTTGGTTTGGGGACTAAAAATGTCCAGCATTATGACAAATACCTCAGCGATGACTGCGCTGAAGTCTTTACAAAAGACAAACGATAGCATGGATATGGTGCAGGCTCGTATTTCCACGGGCTACCGCGTTTCAGAAGCGAGTGACAATGCTGCTTATTGGTCCATTGCCACAACCATGCGATCGGACAACGCCGCGCTAGGTACCGTACAAGATGCGCTTGGACTGGGTTCCGCAAAAATCGATGTCGCTTATACTGGTATGAACAGCGCGCTCGATGTGGTCAACGAGATTAAAGTCAAGCTTGTTGCAGCCAGAGAGCCAGGCATTGACCGCACTAAAATTCAAAGCGAAATCACCGAACTGCAAGAACAGTTGGTGGGCATCGCAGAATCGGCCTCCTTCTCC
The DNA here is from genome assembly GCA_039178065.1 of Pseudomonadota bacterium. Lineage (GTDB taxonomy): Bacteria > Pseudomonadota > Alphaproteobacteria > Rhizobiales > Rhizobiaceae > Ahrensia. The sequence goes on from JBCDFK010000015.1 coordinate 789, forward strand.
GGCACGAATTGGCTTTCTGTCGATAGAAGTGATGCAGACTATTCTGCAACACGCACTATTGTTTCATCATTCAATCGCGCCAATGATGGCACGGTTTCGGTGGCAACCATTGAAATTGACATCACTTCAACTGCATTGTTTGACCCTGACTCGGGTGGCGCAGGCGTACCTTTTGGTATCCTCGATCTACAGTTTACAACAACGGGTGCTGGTGCAGGCACGGGTGGATTGGATATCTCGGTCTCCACACTCGACATTACAGCCGCAGATATTGATGATGTTGATATCGACGACATGATTTCATTTGTCGATCAGCAGTCGCAGACCATGACAACAGCTGCATCTAATTTGGGTGCATTTAAAAGTCGCGTTAACATGCAAAACGACTTTGTCTCCAACTTGATGGATGCCATTGAGCGCGGAGTTGGTCAGCTCGTCGATGCTGACATGACCGAGGAATCAACAAGGTTGCAGGCATTGCAGGTGCAGCAGCAGCTTGGTGTACAAGCATTGTCGATTGCTAATAGTAACGCGCAAACAATTCTATCCCTCTTCCAGTAAGATACCTCCGCAAATGACGACAAAGAACGGCCGTAAGGCCGTTTTTTTGTATCTAAATGCCGCCCACTTCATGTCCGCACAAGCTTCACTCCGTAGGTTGATACCTGGATATGGAGTTTCTTAGGTGCTGAACCAACTTTCTGATTCGCTTACGAATTTCGGTGCGCTTGGCGCAAAAAAACTAGCAATTCTTGCAAGCGTGGGTATCGTCGTAATTGCCGCCGTCATGCTTGGTGCTGTCTATGTCAATAAACCAGCATTTCAAACTATCTATGTTGGTTTGGAGCATGACGATGTCACGCGCATGGGCATCGCGCTCTCAGAAGCCGGTTTGTCTTATGACGTAAATGCTGAAGGCAATTCAATTGGTGTGGCGGCCGGTCAGACGAGCAGGGCTCGTATGATTCTGGCGGAAAAAGGCCTGCCTAGCAGTTCAAGTAATGGCTACGAATTGTTCGATGATTTGGGATCCTTGGGCCTGACTGCCTTTATGCAAGAGGTCACAAGAGTTCGTGCACTTGAAGGCGAAATTTCTCGCTCAATTCAGACAATTCAGGGCGTAAAAGCCGCGCGCGTTCATATAGTTATGGCGGAACAAGGAAACTTTCGTCGTGCTGAACAAGCGCCCACGGCATCAGTGATTGTGCGTTACAACGGCATGAGTGCGGAGTCGACAGCCTTATCAATCCGCCACTTAGTTTCTGCAGCAGTGCCTATGCTAACGAGTGAAAATGTCACGGTTCTGGACGCATCCGGTCGACTGCTTGCTGCGGGCTCCGACCCATTAGGAAAGTCTGCCGGCAGCAGTCTTGGCATCAAAACCAACGTTGAAAACCAAATCGTATCAAGCATTGAACGTTCGCTAACGCCGTATCTTGGTGGTGCGAATTTTCGGGTCAGCGTTCAGGCTGACATCAGCACGGATCAACGCAGCATCGAGGAAACAATCTTTGATCCCGAATCCAGGGTCGAGCGTTCTGTTCAAGTGGTGCGGAGTGAAAACTCTTCTGCTCAAGCCAACGGATCTGAAGCTGTAACAGTTGAACAAGATGTCGTAGATAATGTAGGCGCCGGTGATGGTGGAACAAGCGAATCTGAGCGCAGTGAGCGTCGCGAAGAAACGACAAATTATGAGCTAAATTCAAAACGGGTCGCTACGACGAGTTCAGGATATTCTGTCAATAGACTATCTGTTGCAGTGGTCGTCAATCGCGGTTCACTCATAACCGGAAATGCAAATCCAACGCCCGATGAAGTTAGTCAAAGACTTGACGATATTCGGGGGCTTATTGCGGCGGCATCTGGAATTTCCGAGGGCCGTAACGACGTCATTGAACTGACAGCCGTTGATTTTATGCCTGTTGAAGAACTGGTTGAGCCAGCTGCTGAAAGCATCATGAGTATGATTCTTGCGCGGTTGGATTCAGCAATTAATGCAATTGCATTCCTTGTTGGCATAATTCTCTTGGTCGTCATGGGCATTCGCCCTTTAACAAAATCATTGAGCGTAAGCGGCAATAGCCAACCAGCGCTTGAGAGCGCATCATCGGCGCCACCAATTGCTGCACCAGCAGCAGCTGCTGTCGCTGCGCCTGAAACATCAGCTATTGCTTCAGAAATTGGTAATGCGCCACTTAGCTTGCCCAATTCCAGCGGTGCAACCGGCGACACTAACAATAGTGGCGGAGATCCAAGTGAGATCATCGCAAAAATGCGCCCAGAACCAGCTGATCGTCTTGAAATGATTGTTGATCTCGATGAGGCCCGAGCCGCAGCAATTCTGCGTCGCTGGGTCACACAGGAAACCGCATGATAAATGACGTGCGAAATTCCTCTGGGTTTGCAAATTTTGCTACGGCAAAAAAGCTAAAAGCGCGCGCGCCTTATTCATCGAAGTTCCAGCCTCTCAAGGCAGAAGTGGAGGCCGTACGCAAAGCGGATATGATTGAACCATATTCTGTTGAGCAGTCTTTGCGCGCCTTTGATGAAGAATCCGATGATGCCAACGATGTAGGTTCGGAGAGCGCAACCTCTCAAATCGACGATGGTGAACTCGATATTGCTTCCGCAAATATAGAGCCAGCAGCCCAGTCTCAACTCTATTCAGGTACTGGTGGTCCGACATCAAATGAAGGGTCCGATAGCCAAGTAAACGATGATGACCAGCTTGATGACAAAGCTATTGTAGACACCGTTGTTACAAATATCTCGGAAAAGATAGACACCTCTTTCGGGGAACTAGAAAACAACATTGCGAAGTCGATCGAGATGCGTCTTGGTAAAGCTATGCTTGGTGTATTCAAGCAACAGCTTGCCGACGAAACAAACCGCAAATTGCGGCAAGCAATCACAAGCATCCTCCATGAGCGGACCGATGCTCGAGTGAATATTTCGGGGCCAAGCGAACTTATCGAACTTTTTAAGTCGCATCCAAGCGACGAGAGCGAAGAGACCAAGATGTCGTTTTTGGTCGACGAAACAAGCGCAGACCTAATCGTCCAAATTGAAGAGATAGCGATCACATCACGCTTTGACGAGCTTGATAACCTTGTATCGGAGCTGTTCGAATGATGGATGATGGCAACGAAAAACAAGAAATCATAATCGTCAAGCGCGGCGGCCATGGTGACCATGGTCACCATGGTGGAGCTTGGAAAATCGCATTTGCTGACTTTATGACTGCGATGATGGCTCTGTTCTTGGTGCTTTGGTTGATCAACGCCGCCAATGAAGAAACAAAAAAATCGGTCGCCAGCTACTTCAATCCAGTCAAATTGGTTGATCGAAACCGTAGCTCTAAGGGGCTCGAAGAATCCGGCGGTCCTTCTGAAATCAGTATCGATAACAATGAAGCCATTTGTTCGTGTGAAACCGATGGTGAAAATACCGAGCAGAAGGAGACGGAAGTAAACAGTGGTGGCCCAATTGAAGAAGAGGCTTTTTTCGCTGATCCAGCAGAGACTCTGGAAGAAATTGTAACTGCCCACGCATTGATACAAGAAGAGTCGCTCTTCAATACCGAGCTAGACCAACCTGCTCCTGAAGAGGCATTTGCAACAACTGACGAACCGAAATTTGTAGACCCATTTTCACCAGATTATTGGGCAGCGCTCGAAACAGAAGCGGCTCCTGAAGTCGCAGTGAGCGAACCCGACAGCGAAGCGGAGCCCGACCAAGAAATGATGGAGGGCGTCGTTACTCCAGTTGCGGCGGACGACCCCGCGAAAGCTGAAAGCGAACCGATCGAGGAGATGGCAGCTGGCGAAAAAATGCAGGAAATCGATACGGGCATGACGGCATCCTATGAGAACAATGATGAAGACTTGCCATCAACTGAAGAGATGTCGCCTCCTGACATGATGGAAGCCAAAGAAGAGATGGATGCGAGCGAAGAAGCCGAACAGAAGGACACGCCGGCAGAGGAACTTGCAGCGCAACTCGACGAAGAACTTATTCGAATTTTGGATGAAATCGGATTGAACTCTGATCAAGTGACGCTGGTTACATCGGAGGAATCGGTGTCGATTTCACTGGCAGACAATTTGGATTTCAGCATGTTTGGAATCGGATCAGCTGTACCCTCGGCGGAGTTGGTTAATGCTGTCAGCGTGATCGGCAATTCGCTTGTTGATAAAGAAGTAGAAGTCAGCATTGTCGGGCACACCGATGGGCGACCTTATAGCGGCGGGCAATATGATAATTGGCGTCTTTCTTCGGCCCGTGCTCAATCAACATTATACATGCTGGAACGCGGAGGCCTTCCAAGGGAAAACATCAGCTCAATTGCCGGCGTTGCCGATAGGCAATTACGCAATGCGGACGATAGCTTCGCACCAGAAAACCGGCGTATTGAAATTTTGGTGGAGTTTGATTCACCATGAAAAGACTGGTCAAATCATGCACGGTAGCAATTTGCACTTTGGGGATTTTCGTAACCTCAGGCAGCGCCGCTAAATTTGAGCTCAAACCATTTGAGCTGGTCCGTTCCTTTCAGCGCATTCAAGATGAAATTGCATTGGGTGACAGGCATGCTTTGGGCATGCAAAAAGAGCTTTTCACCAAAGTGCGTAAGGACCTGACTGGTTTTGAAAAAGAATTGATGTGGGATGACCGCAATCTCCGAGCGGTATTAACTTTTGCCGTAGGCGGAGGCGGGCGAAGTGTACTGTTGCCGTTTGAGAAGAGCTTCGCAACAAGCGCGCAATATAGAGACTTGGCAATCGCGATCAGCTCATTGAATAGGCAAAACACCGCGGAGGTATTGGCTGAGATTGATGTCAGCCTGCTTGGCGGCGCGTTGGGAGCCTCTATCGCTTTGGTCCGTGGACTGAACGGCGCAGATGATACTGCAAAGATGATCGACGATCTGAATTTTGTTCGAATGACAATGCCCGGAACTCTTTATGAAGAGGCAGCTCTTCGCGGGCTTATGAAGGTACATCGCGAAAGTGGCAATAGAAAACAGTTCCTGGGTATGGCTAGTCGCTATGCCCGCACATTCGGATCATCGCCTTACTCAGTTCAATTTGCCAATGAAATGGTTGCGGGGTCGCTCGCATTTGATACCGAAAAATTTCGGGCGGGATTGGTTGAAGTCATCAAGTTTTTGGAACCCATGGCGAGTTTGTCCCTACGCGATCGCATCGCTAGAACCGCAACCGTTAATGCGCGGCAAGACCTGTTCTTTGCGATTGAGAATATCTCAGTAGAAACCACGCCAGAAATCGAGATGCCAAAGTCGACGGCATCGGTTGCTGATCAGAAAGTTTTGCGCGTTTACAACAGCCTTGGCGAGTTCACAGTGGGTGAGGCAACCAGCGCGCTATCTGATATTCAAATGATAATCCCTACGGATTTGAAGCCTGAAAACCGTACATTGCGCTCAATAACAATCCAGGCGCTTCAATCGATACTGCGAGAAAGCAAGCAGGATCAGATGAAATCAGAGATGATGGATCCGGATCCTGAGATTTCTGCCGATATGAACGAGCCCAAAATGGATAAATCCCAAATGGCGGAGACCGATTTTTCCGCCCAGTCCAAAAAACTCGACGCGTTTATGGATGACCTCCAAGGTAAGATCGACGGCGTTGACGCATTGCTGGAGAAGATAGAATGAAAATTCCTGCACACCTACTTTCGCCCGTTGCAAGTAACAGTAAGGGCGCACCCAACATGCCCCCGCAAAGTGTTGCGGACTTTTTGAAAGAGCAGTCAGAAGCGCCTAAGGACTTTCTGTCCGCGATGAAGGCACTGCAAAAACTGTCAAAGCCGCAACGAGCAAGTGAGCATGCGATAAGCGCTGAAAAGGGTGCGGCGGAACATGGATCCAAATCCACTAGAACGACTTTGGCTGAACTGAAGTTTGCAGATTCCAAACTTGAAAATACTGAACAGCAAGATCTCGATTCAGATGTCTTTCAGGAATTAACGCCATCAACAGAGGTTGAAGAGGCGCAACTTGCCAAGTCTATGTCGACAGACAAGCCGGTATCGGCAGATCGTATCGCTCTATCGCAGGTCAATCAGAGCGAACCAGTGTTACTTAAAAACAAAGTGGACGCAGCCGATTTGCAGCAGAGATTAGAAGACGGTGCAAATGTTGCGTCCGACAATAGCAGCAAACAAAATCGCCTTGCCGAAACAGGAAAACTAGCAAACGCTATACCATCCACCGATGGTGCGACCCAATCGGCCACCACAGTCGCCGAAAATATTCGGATCATTGAGCGAGCGTTCACGGGAGTTGATCAAAAAGGACGTAATCAGCGACCGACTACGGCTAGCGAAGCTTCGACTACATCATGGTCTCGTTTGGCAACACCGGCGGACGAAAACGCACGTCGTATGGACATTTCGCAATTGGCAACTGATACGACTTCACTGAAGTCAAGCAATCTTGCTGCCAAAAGCGCGGCCAATAGTGAAACACCTTATGGTCAAAATTTTCAACGGGTGGAAACCGCGCTGGAGTCTAAGCCTTCAATTGACACAATCGCGCAAACTCAAGGCAAGGTTGCGACCGCGCCGCAATTGGCATCAGCAAATATGCCAACAACACAAGCGATGCCGCTGGCGACCGCCAAAGATATAAGCGCACAGGTGACGCGACACCTAAACAGTGAGTTGCTGAACATGGATCTGCGAACTCAGGTAGTCGCTGAGCGCACATCAACAGGTGCATTGAACACGAGCACGCTAACACTGCAGTTGCATCCGATAGGGTTGGGGCGTGTCCAAGCAGAAATCCGCAAAGATGGTGATCTGGTGCGCATTAAGTTAACGGTCGAGGCGAGCGGAACGTTCGAAGTTTTGAAGAATGACATCGATGCTCTTAAGGCTGCGATGCGTGCTCTTGGTACTTCTGAAGGCGATGTCACACTGACACAGGGCAACATAAACCGGTTACCAAACGATGCGGCCAATGAGAGTCAGAACTACTTTTCGAACGATCGCGATGGCCAATCCGAGTTGAATGGACGACAAGATCAAGACACAAATGGCCACACCAATCCGCATTCTGGTGCCGAAGAAGCCGCTGATTTGAACAGAGCTGCAGAACAAACGCAGCAAGACGGAATCAATACAGTCTTCATTTGATCGCATACAGAGATAATCGAGTTCAACATTGATGCTGTTGTGTGTTCTTTGAGCACAAGTGCATTGATGACTTACCCTATTTTTAAGCGCCTATCTGCAGTCCAATGCCCGAATCAGGTCAAAATGAGGCAATGAGTTGTTCTGATTCGGAGCTAGCAGTGTTGGGTAAAAATACCCTTATAGGTTGTATATTTGATTTACTGCCTGAGTCTGTTTTGGCTTTAACATAAAATGATTGGTCAATTGATCAGTTGAATGGGTAGTGGATTACAGGACACCAGAATTCAAAACGAGAGAGTGTTCGCCATACTTGTAGATTTTAGACGATCCTTTAAAATTTAGAGAAAAGCGTCGATAATATTGAAATAAAGATCAATTTTGGCTGCTTTCTGTTGCGATCTTGGAAAGGGAAACTCACTTTTTGACGAGAGCCTCTAGAAATTCACAATGCCAATTTGGCGCAGGAGTCATTTTAGGATGGCATAAAAGGTGACTGATTGCAGAAAGCTTCTGCAGTTATCAAAATTCACGATTAAGTTGTGTAGCAATATCGTGCATAGAACAGTGGTCGGAGTTGCTGCAACTAAAATCCAATTTTGTCAATCCGTGAATTCTCGCGGTTGTGGATAGAGTCCCTGCTTCGTTATCGCTTGTACCCAGGGGAAATCAACTGATTCGGCTAGGGGACAAACACCATGATAGTGATTGTAGACAATAGGGAACTTGTGCGTGACGGCTTTAAGGCGATGTTCTTAAGACTTGGTTACCCGGCTGTTGCCAGTGGTGAAAATGAACTTGATGACTGGCTCGATTCTCTGATTGCCGACGATCTCGACAATGTGCAGGCATTTTTGCTTGGAACTGTGAGCGACAATGAAGGAACAGTGTCATCCATTCGCGAGCGGACCAAAGCGCCGCTAATCGCCGTATTGGATCAATCCAGCCTTCCAGACATTTTGAATCTTTTCGAAAACGGTGCTGACGATGTTGTCAAAAAGCCGGTTCACGTAACGGAGATTTTGGCTCGCGCAGCTGCTATCCGTCGCCGTCAAAAAGTTGAAGAGCCAAAGAGAACGTTCGGGGCGCTTCGTGTGTTTAGCGATGGGCGTGATCCGCAGATCGATGGTGAGCCATTTGCGCTGCCGCGCCGCGAACGCCGTATCTTGGAATATCTCGCATCAATTGGTGATCGTCGTGCGACACGTTCGCAAATCTACAACGCGGTCTACGGTGTTATGGAAGAAGAAGTCGACGAGTGCGTGGTCGAGAGCCATATCAGCAAACTCCGCAAAAAATTCAAAAATGCTTTGGGCTATGACATAATCGATTCAAAGCGGTTCTTGGGGTACTGCCTAATTCAGCAAACGGCAGACGAGCCTGTTGAAACGCCGGCTTCGGCGAAATCAAACTTTCTTCCTCAAACTGGTGTGAGCCTCGCACAAGCTTCGGCTGCTACAGTTTCATAATTGAAACTGAGGAATCCGTTATGAGCTTATATGGTATGATGCGCACTGGCGTGTCGGGCATGGATGCACAAGCCAACAGACTCTCAACAGTCGCAGACAATATCGCAAACGCCAATACGACTGGCTACAAAAGGTTTGAAACGTTGTTTTCAACTCAAGTGGTCAATCAAACCGCAGGCAGTTATTACTCAGGCGGTGTAAATGCTACGGCGCGCCAGATGGTTAGCCAGCAAGGCGTATTGGAGTTCACAAATTCAAGTTCAGATCTTGCAATCTCAGGCAACGGATTCTTTGTGGTCCAAGATCCTTCGGGTGTTCCGCAACTCACTCGGGCGGGATCGTTTGTAGCTAATGCTGATGGGGAGCTGGTTAATGCCGCTGGCTTTACCCTTATGGGATATAGCTATGCAAACGGTATTCCTTCCACCGTCGCTAATGGATTTGAAGGTCTTGAAGCTGTACAAATCAGCGACACCGAGTTGCTGGCCAGCGCTTCGACAGCATCTAATTTGACGGCTAATCTTCCTTCAGATGCAGATATTGTGACTGGCACGCCAGCATCCGGTAACCTCGCGACAAGTGAATTCACTAGCAAGACATCCATCGTTGCCTATGACAGCCTCGGTGGCCGCAAACTCCTCGATGTCTACTTCACAAAAACCGCAGACGAGACCTGGGAAGTCGCCGTTTACAATCAAGCTGATGCGGCCCCGGACACGTCATTCCCATATGCGGCTGGTCCACTAGTTACCGATACGCTGACGTTCGATCCAACCAGCGGCCAGCTCGCTGGCGCTAGTCCAACTGATCTGACATTTACGGTGCCAGATGGTGAAGCGCTTACGATCAACTTAGAGGATATGTCACAGTTGGCGACGGATTTCATTGTCTCTGAAGTGACGATGGATGGAAACCCGCCGGCCAGTATCGAGCGCGTCGAATTTAGTGCCGATGGAACAGTCTATGGAGCTTATACTGATGGATCGACGCGGGCCATGTTCCGTATTCCGATCGCAGATGTTGTCAGCCCCGATCAACTACAATCAAAGACCGGCAACGTTTTTGTAACGACACCCACCTCCGGCGGCGTCCAAATTGGATTCGCCAATGAGGGTAGCAATGGAGGCGTGGTCTCTGGAGCACTAGAAGCGTCGACGGTCGATATAGCGGCTGAACTGACAATGATGATTGAAGCGCAACGCACATACACAGCCAACTCAAAGGTATTTCAAACAGCTTCCGAGCTGACAGAAGTTGTCATTGGTCTGAAGCGCTAAAACGAGCAAACCTAAGCAGCTGAGAGTTCTGAAACCGCATTGAAAAGAGGAAAACATGTCACTGTCGTCTGCTCTTCGAATAGCACAGAGCTCGATATTTAATACTTCATATCAGACGTCAGTAACCTCAAGGAACATCTCTGAGGCGAGCAATCCTGATTATTCTCGTCGCAATGCTGATCTTATAACATCTGATTATGGCTCACGCGTTGCTGCGATCAGTCGCAATGAAGATCAGCAACTGTTTCGGAGCAGTTTGAGCGCTCTTTCGTCGAGCGCCGGTCAATCAATCATCTTTGATTCTGCTACACGGCTCAACTACCTGGTAAACGGCACCGACAATTCGTCAGCACCTGCAACACTACTTGCGCAATTTGAAGACGCTCTTCAGCTCTATTCATCGGATCCATCCAATTCCCTAGCCAGCGAAAATGCGATCTATGCGGCAAAAGCATTAGCGAACGGGATCAGCGATGCTTCCACGGCTGTTCAGAGTTACCGTAATGCCGTGGATTTGGAAATTTCGGATGGCGTATCCCGTGTCAATGATCTGCTGGAAGAATTCAAGATTCTCAACGATGAGGTCACTCAAGGCACGGCACTTGGTAGAGACGTAAATGATGCGTTGGACGGCCGCGACTTGGTTTTAAAAGAGCTGTCATCGTATATTTCTATCTCAACCGTTGGCCGCGCCGACAACGATATGATGATCTACACGGCACAGGGCGTAACGTTGTTTGAGACTGTGCCGCGCACCGTTTCATTCGACCCTATTTCCGCACATTCGCCCGGCGTTCCGGGCAATCAGGTTTATATCGATGGTGTGCCGCTCAATGCTGGCACCGGTTCTAACACTGATGCAATTGGCAGCCTTTCTGCAATGCTCCAGACGCGCGATGAGTTGTCGATGAATGTTCAAGGTCAACTTGATGAAATCGCGCGTGGTTTGGTAGTAGCATTTGCAGAAACGGACCAAACCGGCTCAGCGCTGCCAGATGCCACCGGACTGTTCACCTATGCAGGTGGGCCAGCCGTGCCGACTGGGACAACAGCTGTAAATGGCTTAGCACTAACACTATCAGTCAACGGTTTTTTTGACCCAGATGTTGGCGGTAATCCTCATCTTCTCAGAGACGGTGGCGCCAATGGAGCAGCTTACACCGTAAACACAGCGGGCTCGTCGGCCTTTGCTGACAACTTGATCAGCTACACCGAACAAATTGACGAGCCGATAAGCAGCGATGTTTCATTTGGACTAACGGGCACATACACGCTTTCCCAATATGCAGAATCTTCGATTGGATTTCTGGATTCGATACGCTCAACAGCGTCGCTCGCATCTGAAAGCGATGCCGCACTCAGCGAACGCCTATCATCCATGTTGTCAGCATCAACCGGTGTGAATCTAGACGAAGAGCTCTCGATGTTAATTGAGCTTGAGCAGTCTTATCAGGCATCGGCAAGAATTATC
>JBCDFK010000016.1:0-11992 GCA_039178065.1 Pseudomonadota bacterium
CTCTTCGGCTTCATCATCGGCTTTTTTGGCTTCTTTAGCAGGCATAGCAGCGCTCATTGCCGCAGTATCCTGTGCTAACATCGGCTCCACATAGCCTTTTGCAAAGCCAAAACCAGAACCGCCAGCGGCAAGTATCAAGATCAGCGGGAGAATGAGACGCCCGACCAATGACGGTTTTTTGGGTTCTTCTTCAACATCAATGATATCATCATCGCTCACAACATCACCCTCACAATGGTAAGAACTTATCGAGCGCCTGCTGCCCATAGGTGGGCTGCTGCACTTCAGTTATTCGACCACGCCCGCCATAGCTAATGCGCGCTTCTGCAATGCGGTCATATGGAATTGTGCTATCAGGCAAAATATCCGATGGACGCACAATACCTGCAACGCTGAGCACTCGCTTCTCGGCATTGACCACCACCTCTTGTGATCCGCGAATGATAAGATTCCCATTCGGCAAAATGTCTGCAACAATTGCAGCAATCGAGACATTCAAAGATTCAGACCGCGTGGTGCCGCCACTCCCGTCAAAGCTCGTTGACGAATTCAACCCGCCCTGCGCCGAACCTGCCAGTCCGGAGCTGGTAGATCCATCTAAGCCAATGGATTTCGACTGTGTTCTCGACCGATCTGACTTGTTATCAAAGCTTGCGCGATCATCGATGGTGATATTGACGGTTAAGATGTCACCCGGCTTCATCGCGCGACGCGCAGTGAATAATCCCGCGGATCGGCTATCCCAGGTTGAATATTTTCGCGGTTGGTCAGGATATTGTGACGCCATATATTCTTTGCCCAATGATTGATACTGGGCTTCAGGCGCAATGGGGCTGAGCTCTGGCACCTTACCGATATCCTTGGTGGTGATTCCACAGCCACCAAGTGCGAGAGCCGTTAATGAAAGAAGTAAGTACCGCATCATGTTTCATCCGAAGAGGTATCGGCCGAAGCTGCCATTATGCGGGTAATGAGCGCGGCTTTATCTTTGTTCATTTCACTCAGAATTGCCGCTGCGCTGCGCGGCTTCAACTTCATCATCAATGCGGCAGTCAATCCGCCATCAATTGTCTCTAAACGCTCAGCCGCGGCATCCGGTTTCATATTGGCATAAACATCAACAAGCATGCTACTCGCCTGTTTTGCGAACTCCTCGCGCTTTGTCGCCCATTGTTCAAGCTCAGCACGTTTGGTTTCTAACAGATCGATGCGCTCTTGAATCTTTGTTTGAAGCTCTTCTAGTTCCGCAACTTGAAGCGCGTAGCGTTGCTCACGAACGGGATCAAGAATGTTCCCGCAAAGTCGCGTTATTTCTGCTTCAGACCCCACTGGAAGCTCGTCAATTGCTTTGAGCATTTCGCTCGAATTCATTTCTTGAGCTTGCACAAGTGAAGCACCAAGCAGGCATCCAGCAATGGTCGTTATCTGGAGAAATTTGTTTATCTGTTTCATTACTGAACCACCAAGTCAGCTTGAAGGGCACCAGCATTTTTAATGGTTTGCAAAATAGCAATGGTTTCTCTTGGGCCCACACCAAGCCGGTTTAAACCCTCCACAAGCGATTGAAGACTTGCACCATTGACGATACCCAAGGCTGTGCCTTCATCATTTACCTCGATTGACGTCAACGGTTCCTCCGCTGTCTCCCCATTTGAGAATGGTAGCGGTTGAACAATTGTTGGCGTTTCGGAAATTTTCACGGTCAAGGCTCCGTGGCTAACGGCCACTGCCGACACACGAACATCTTGTCCTATGACGACTGTCCCCGTATCGGCATCCAGAACAACACGCGCAGGCGAATCTGTCTTGATGCTGAGCGATTCAATTGATGCGATAAATCGTGCTGAAGAGACGCCGGGTGGAATCTTAACAACGACGGTGCGCGCATCAATTTCTCGCGCTGGACGAGATCCATATTTGGTCGCAGCAAAATTATTGATCTCATCGGTTATTGTAATCGCTGTTGAGAAATCCGGGTTGCGGAGTTGCATCGTTAACTCCGCATCATGCGCCATTTGATCTTTGAGTTCGCGTTCAACGATTGCACCATTGACGATACGACCGGAAGTGGGCGTGCCTTGGGTTACGCTCGCGGCATCGCCTTGCGCAAGAAAACCAGCGACGGATACAGCGCCCTGGGCAACAGCATAAATCTCGCCATCAGCGCCTCGCAATGGTGTCATCACCAACTGACCGCCGGACAATGATGATGCGTCGCCAAGCGACGAAACTTCAATGTCTATGCGAGAACCGTGCCGCACAAAGGCCGGTAGGTTTGCTGTCACAATGACGGCCGCAATGTTGTTTAAGCGCGCACTGCCGCTTTCGGTCGCAACGCCCAACGTATCGAGCATTGACCGCATGGAGGTTTCGGTAAATGGCGCATTGCGCAGGCTATCGCCAGTTCCCGCCAAACCGACCACCAAGCCGTAACCTATCAGCTGATTGTCTCGGGAGCTTTGTAGACTGACAATGTCTTTAATGCGCGACTGCGCATGTGCGCTCGTAAGCGACACAACGCTCAATAGTATCAGCATAGACAGACGCGCCAACATTATGAAGCACCAACCACTACCAGACCATCTTCGGTGATAGTGCCGACGAAGATACGACCGCTGTCTGCATTCCGGACGCGAATTGAATCACCACCTGCACCGTCTTCCAGAGCCGTTGCTCGGAGAGAAATAGACACGCTGTCAGTGTTGTATTTTACAACCACGCGATCTCCCGCTTCGACAATATTGCGCGGTACAAATGCGTTTGGAAAAATAAGCCTGTTAGGCAAGATGGTCTGAGTGGCGACCTGGCCAACAATTTGGTCGATGCCGTGGATCGCACGATCGGCATTCGGCATGATGCGTTTGAGTTTTACCTCTTTGATCATGTTCAAAGAAATTGTTTGGCCAGGATATATTACCTGCGTTGCCGTAACCACTTTTTCGGTTGCGTTCTCAAAAGCGTGCGCCAAACCCAGGCACATGAATATTAAACAAAAGCCGGCAATGGTGCGAAGAACGCTTTTCATTACCTTAGACCATTTGAGACTACGCCAGCCATTTGGTCAGCAGCTTGGATGACCTTTGAGTTTAATTCGTAACCGCGTTGCGCAGAAATCAACTCGGTGATTTCCTTCACGGGGTCAACGTTGGAGGCTTCCAAGTACCCTTGTTGCAAAGTGCCAAAACCAGGATCGCCCGGCACGCCCACGACGGGTGCTCCTGATGCTTCGGTTTCAACGAACTGATTGCTGCCAAGTGGCTTTAAGCCGGCATCATTTGCAAATGTGGCCAAGGTTATTTGGCCCAACTCCTGAAGTTGTGTTTGATCACCTAGGCGAGCAAATACCTGACCGCTATCGTTGATGATCACTTCGACTGTATTCTGAGGTACCGTTATATCTGGCGTAACGGTATATCCATCGGCAGTAACCAGCTGGCCCGTTGCATTTGTATTAAATGCGCCCGCGCGAGAATATACGGTTTGTCCACCTGCTCCTTCAATTTGAAACCAGCCATTGCCAGTCAGTGCAACATCAAGCCTGTTGCCTGTACTGGTCAAAGCACCTTGAATGTGAACATTGCGGATGGCTGTCGTTTTTACACCTAAGCCGATATTTGCACCTTCAGGCACAATGTTTTGGTTTGCGACACCCGGAGCGCCCGCTACACGTTCGCTTTGATATAGCAGATCTGAAAATTCCGCGCGGGCGCGTTTGAAGCCGGTCGTGTTCACATTGGCAATATTATTGGCAATGACTTCGAGGTTGGTTTGCTGAGCATTCATGCCCGTTGCTGCGATCGAAAGCGCTTTCATGTCTTTCCCCTTAAATTGCCATGCGGCTTGTTTCGAGATAGGCCGTTACGATCTTGTCGCGAATTGCGATGGACGTTTGCAATGCTTGTTCCGCTTGCATCACTGCATCAACCACTTCGCGCGTACTGGCATTGCCGGTAATGCCTTGCACCGCCATGTTGTCTGCATTTTTAACCGACGACACGGCGCCACTGGCCATGTCAGCCATCATTGCGCCAAAATCGCTGGAAACTTGTTTGGGTGCATTAGCGGCGGGCGCTTCTTTGGGGTTTGCAACCAAAAAATCAGGTGAAACGGCACCAATTGAACTAATCATGACCCTGCCCTCATTAAATCAATCGTCAAGCTAATGAGCTCGCGCGCTTGTTTGAAAACTTGCAAATTTGCCTGGTAGGAACGGTTGGCTTCACGCATATCCGCCATTTCTACAATAGAGTTCACATTCGGCATTTTGACGTACCCATCGGCGTTAGCACCGGGACTGCCCGGATCAAATTCAAGTGAGAACGCTCTGGTGTCATTTGAGACTGAACGGACATCGACGAGCGATGCATTTACCTGGTCTGCATATATAGTTTTGAAGTTCACCAGTTTGCGTTGGTAAGGATCGCCGCCGGGAATGTCTGACGTCGATTGTGCGTTGGCGAGGTTTTCAGAGACCACGCGAAGGCGCAGGGACTGAGCATCAAGACCAGATGCGGCGACTTTCATACTGGCAGAAAGATGATCCATTTTATGCCTTCACTGTCATGAGCAACATTCGGTGGAAAGAGGTGACAATCCCGGTGTTTAGCTGCATTGCGCTGCGTACTTCGCCAGATTTGACTAGCTCGGTCTCAAGAGAAACTGATCGTTCAGTTGAATGAGCTTGATATTGGGTAGATGAGCCCGGCGCACCAAAGTGTTTTCCATCTGTCGCCGCTAAGGTGCTTGCGGCATTGGCTAATGTATCAGAAAAACTTACGGTGTCGGTTGCCTTGTAGGATGGCACATTGGCATTCGCGATATTGCTCGCAATGGCAGATTGACGAACCGACAAATGCTCCGCCTGCCGCGAAGCTATTGAAAATATCCCAACACTATCCATTGCAAACCCTCACTTTAGCAAAGGATAGGTGACCGAGCTTGCCTGTGGCTTGTCAGTTGGACGTATCGCTTGGCTCAATGATCTCAAAACGGGTTGTTATAATGCGGTTGCCATCCTGACCTGAGCGCAACGCCCTGACCTTTGAACCGTCCGGTAGAACGGAATAGGGTCCAACCAAGTAAATTCCGTCGGCACTCTCGATGAGCGCTCTTCTGTCATCTGAAGCAATTAGGGCGAAATCATCTGCAGAAAGAATTTCGCGGTCAGCACCAGCTTCTGAGTCTTCTGCAGCTTGAACCCCAGCTGTTGTAATATTGTCGATACCATCGTCAAAGGTGGGAACAAATTCGCCCGTACTAAGATCAAAGGCTGTTTGCGTGCCATCGATCTGACTTAAATCCACCCCATTGAGTTTATTTGTAAAAACCATCTGCGGACGCTGATATTGAGCCGGATAATTATAGGCATGCCAGGGAAATATAACCGCAGCCAATGTTATCGTTGTTAGGATCCCGCCAAGTATGTAATCGCCCGAATCATAACGATATTGTATCGTCTCGCCGGGTCGTCTTACGCGCTTTCTCGATTTTGTCATGATGGCTGAGTATCCTTCTTCAAAAATTGAGCTAACTCGGCGAACACTTCCTGCGCAGCAGGCTCGCCAGATTCCTGTTTGAAAAACTCGTAGAGTGATGGAACAAGGGCGACAGCATTGTCGAGTTCAGCATCATTGCCCGGTTGATAACCGCCCATCATGCGTAAATCCCGACTGTCTTCGAACATTGCAATCATGGCGCGTAGTTTGGTTACAAGCGCCCGTTCGCTCTCGGTCCAGACCTTCTGAGAAAGGCGCGAAATCGATGCCAGCGGATCAATCGACGGGAACCGCCCTCGATTGGCAAGTGCTCTATCGAGAACCAAGTGCCCGTCTAAAATACCGCGGAGTGAATCTGATACTGGATCATTGTGATCATCACCATCAACCAACACGGTTGCGATGACTGTAATTGAGCCGCCGCTTTCAGCAGAAGAGGGCCCAGCTGCTTCAAGAAGGCGCGGCAATTCATTGAAAACAGATGCGGGATATCCCCGCGATATGGGCGGCTCACCAAGCGAAATGGCGACTTCGCGCAAGGCATGCGCATAGCGTGTCAGCGAGTCCACCAGATAGAGGACTTTCTTCCCACTTTTGGCCATGTCAGTGGCGATATCCATGGCCATCATGGGTGCGCGTTTTCGCACTACGGCACTGTCATCACTGGTCGCCACAACCACGATTGATTTTTCAAGACCCGAAGGTCCCAGAGTGTCTTCGACAAACTCGCGCACTTCGCGACTTCGCTCTCCCACCAAAGCAATAACAATCGCATCAAAGGTTTCTGAATTTGCAAACATCGCCAACAGAGTAGATTTACCTACGCCAGAGCCAGCAAAAACACCTAGCCGCTGGCCCACGCAAAGGGGCGTAAATACATCGACCATTCGAACGCCTGTCTTTAGTGGCTGCTCGACACGCCCCCTGCGCATAGGCGATATTCTTCCAGCAGCTTTCTTCGCACCTACTTGTTTTGCGACAGGGCCCAGCCCATCAATTGAATCTCCAAAAGCGTTGATGACACGCCCGAGCAAGTGATCGTCGATATAAATGTCTGGGACGGCGCAGGGAAATGCCGGCGCGCCACGAGAAACCTTTGAAAGCGGTGAGCAAGGTATCGCAAAATGGACATCCTTGGTCATTTTAACAATTTCCGCGCGAGTTTGGGATCCGTTGCTGACTATCGAGACGAAGTCACCCAGTCCAAGAGTGTCTGGCATTCCTTCCAGATTAACGCCATTGTTTTGCAAGGACGATATGCGACCACCAATTGAGATGGGTTCCGAAAGGAAATCAGCGTCCTTTACCGCTTCAGCAAACTTTTCAAGCGGACTCAATAGTTACCCCTGGTTCAATGCTTGAATCAGCCGCTGCAGCGATTCTTCAGACTTCTCCACGGCTGCTGCGTTTTGTTCGAAACCACGTTGTACTGTGATAAGTCGCGTAATCTCTTGAATGGGATTGACGTTTGACTGTTCGACATAACCCTGCATCACGCCAACTTCGCTGTTATCGACAATGGGCGTAACGGAAGCGTTGCCAATAAATCCAGATTCGCCATAGCGGACAAAATTCAACCCGGGTTCAAATGAGTAAAGGCCAAGTCCTGCCAACTGTCGATTGTTTTGCACAATGCTGCCATCAGTTCCAACCTGTACTGGACCGCCGGTTGGGTCGAGCTGAATAGGCGCACCACCCGCATCAAGAACCGGGTTGCCTGATAGTGTTGTTAGGGAACCAACATTATTAACCGTGAAACGTCCATCCTTGGTCATCACATTGCCAGCATCGGTTTGCACCGAAAACCAAGCATCACCCGCAATTGCGAAATCAAGTGTGTTACCCGTTTTTTCTAAACCGCCTGTACGGGAACTGATAAATTCCTGTCCTTCGGAGACCATTGATATTTGTGCATCATCGGCCATTTTCAGCACTTCATCGAAACGAATTTCCGTCGCTCGAAATCCAACTGTACGGCTGTTGGCGACGTTCTGAGCAATTGAGGTTAATCGCTGTTCGGTTGCGATTTGGCCTGAAAGGCCAACGCTAAGTCCAACTTCCATATTAAGTCCGCCTGAATTGTTGGATCTGCAGCATCACATCTTCAGCGATCCCAAATTGTGCTGAACCGCCAAACAATAAACCAGCCGAAGATGCGGTTGTGTTGGTGGAATTATTGATGTCCCAAATACTCGTAAATCGTTCCAAAAATTCTTCGACTTTCAATGGATCCTGAAAGTCTTCTAGGTCCAGTTTGCCGGCTATCAATTCGACTTGCTTATCTAGATCAAGCGTCGCTGTGGCGCTGTTTATGCTCAAGGCCGTGCGTACGACTTCCGCAATCGCTGGATCTGCGAGAATTTCTAAATAGGAACCAATATCTGATGCCTTTCGTTGAAAATATAAAGCGAGCCGGACGCCTTCATTTGAATCCCCTGCCTGCTCTTCCAATGTTTGGCGAATGTATTTTTCAACGGTACCTTCATTGGCCTTGGTAAATGAGGTGGCCGCCGTACCAAAGGCTTCAAAGTTGAACGTATCTGCGAATTCTTGGTACCTGGTATCGGACAGTGTGTTCGCAAATGAATCGTCCGCGGTTACCCCCTCATTGAGCACTTTGGCCATAAAAGCCTTGGCATAGGTCATCTCGCTCAATCCGAAAGCCTGCATAGCAAAAGAAAAAACACGGTCGTTTTCTATGAACTCATCGACCGACTTTATGCTTTGGATTGTCTCGGAGAAGTATTTGATCTCACGCGCGGGCAACGGTTGCTCGGATACACGCTGAAGTGCGGAAGTCATGTCGGTGCTCATCACGCGATAAGACGCAAGGGTGCTCAGCATGTGCGATCTCCAAAATGTTTTCTTTGATGGTACGCCCCGCCGCTTGCGCGTGGCTGGCGTTTATCAGCGGGTAGGTTTTCCGTTCTGCAGCACAGCTTGAAGCAAGGTTTGAATGCGATGTTGAGCAAGAATATTTTTGGAGACCAATGTGAACATAATTATCGGAATGATTGTTACGTTTGGCTGTGTGCTTGGTGGCTATATGGCGATGGGTGGCAAGTTGGGTGTTCTTAACCAGCCATTTGAGTTCGTAATTATTGGCGGTGCGGCGATCGGTATTTTTCTCATTGCCAACCCGATGGCTGTTGTTAAAGATTCCGGTAAAGCCTTCATGGAAGGGCTCAAGAACTCCGTGCCAAGCAAGGCAAAATATCTTCAGTTACTTGGTCTTCTTTATCAGCTTCTGCGCGAACTTAAGAACAAGCCACGAAACGAAGTTGAAACCCACATTGATAATCCAGAAGAGTCTGAAATCTTTGTTGCCTATCCGATGATCATGGCTGAGAAAGACTTGGTCAGCTTTATTTGCGACTATTGTCGTTTGATTATTGTTGGCAATGCCCGCCCACATGAGGTGGAAGCGTTGATGGAAGAAGAGATTTCAACCATCAGTCATGATAAGCTAAAATTATATTACGGGCTGCAAGGTATGTCAGACGGTTTGCCTGCGCTCGGTATTGTTGCGGCGGTTTTGGGTGTTGTTAAAGCGATGGGCGCGATTAACGAAAGCCCCGAAGTTTTGGGTGGGCTCATCGGCGCTGCGCTGGTCGGAACGTTCGTAGGTATTTTTCTATCCTATGCGGTTGTGGGACCAATCGCTACCAACATTAAAACGGTACGTGAAAAGAACCTTCGTCTGTACTTCGTCGCCAAGCAGACATTGATCGCTTATATGAACGGATCTTTGCCGCAGGTTGCCTTGGAGTTTGGACGCAAAGCGATCTCCAACAGCTACCGCCCTTCACTTGATGACGTAGAAAATGAGGCACTGGGCACTGGAGGCGCATAGGTCATACCATGCTTGACGCCGCTACATCCGACAACATCACTGACTTTGAGATTTATAAGCGCGTTCTAAAGCAGCGCGCTGATCCATCGCAAATTGCTCAACTGGTCGAGGCCATTTCAAGTCGCCTCAATGCCGGTTTAAGCAAGGCATTCGACGCACTTGAATACAGTTTTGGGTTTACGGTCGAAAAACACTCATCAAAATTCGACTTCGACAATGGTGATAAATTTGTCTTGGTTTCTTTGCAAACCGGCAAAGATCAACTGTCTGCAGTTGTGTGCCTGCCCCACGCCACAGCTTCAGCGATAGCGGACCTAATGCTGGGCGCAGATCCGAGCTTCATAGTCGAAAATGATGTGCCTGGACTCAATGATATTCAAAAGACGCTCGTTGACGAGTTTATAGGCGTGGTTGATCCAGTTATCCAAGATGTTCTGAACGTCAGTCAGCCGATGCAGCGTCAATTCTCAAAGACTGATTATGTCGAGAAAAATTTTGATGACTTCGTCAATCTGGAAATGGCTTTACAATGCGCTGAGCAATCATTTTCGTTTTCCTTGCTGCTTGCTCAGCGAGAGATGCTCAAAGTTAAAATTCGCCAAAAACCAAGAGACACTGTTGAGCCAGCGGTTAGACCGGTCACACCTGACAAGGATGTAGAGCTCGATCTGTGTGGCGTCGTGGAAGTCTCCAGTCTTACGTTGGAAGATATCGCTTGTTTAACCGTCGGCGAAAAAGTTCCTCTAACCGGATCCGGAGATGGCGACGTTATATTGATGGCCAACGGTCGCAAGCTTCACAAATGCCGAATCGGCCAAAATCACTCATCATACGCATTGCTCGTCGAAGGATCGTACCAAGCAATGCATTCCATTTTGAACACAAATTGAGACAAGCGGAACGGATATTCTATGAGCGACCCTGAGACTCCCAACGTTCCAAACAGAGATGGACCAGCTGCAGCGCCCGAAGGTAATGCAGCGGTCACCAATAAGAAAGAAGGCGATGCGTTGGCTGGCATGGAGTTACCCATACCGGATGCAGATCCATTGACAGAAGTGATTGATGAACTTCAGCGCGACGTCTCTGAAGGACGTCCAAAGAACTGGTCAACCGCGCTCAAGGAGAAGCCAGAATTTAGCGCAACTGTGTTTAGTGTGCCGGTAGAAATACAGGTGATGATCGGCTCTACCAAAATGCTGGTTTCAGAGCTGATGGCGTTGGAAAAGAACTCTATCGTCACGCTCAATTCAAAAATTGGCGATCCTGTCGACATGCTTGTTAATGGCACAAAGGTCGCTTCTGGTGAACTGGAAGTAATGGACAACGATCCAGAGAAGATTTGTATCCGCATTACGCAACTCGGAAGATAGTCAATATGAAACATACGCTACCCGAGCTTACATTATGAAGAAATATACGTTGTCGAAATCGCAACGCGCGGCTGCAGTATTGGTGGCTATGGGTAAGCCGCGTGCGAGTGCAATTTTGAAATTCTTTAAAAGCGATGAATTGCGCGCCATGATTGATGCAGCGCATACACTTCAAACTATTCCGCAGCCTGATCTTGAAGAACTGGTTCAAGAATTTGAAACCGAATTCGCCGAGGGCGTCGGGCTCATTGATTCAGCCGACACGATGCAGACTATCTTGAGTGAATTTATGTCTGAGGAAGAACTGACCGAATTCATTAAGAAGAAGACAGAAGTAACAGAGCGAAACGAAGTCGAAGAAGTCAATGTCTGGACGCTGATTGAAGAATCTGAAACCGATAAGACTATTGATTTTCTCAACGATCAACCGGACCAGGTTGCAGCAATTTTGCTAACAAATTTGCCGGCGAAGCTTACTGCGACACTAATTGAGCAAATCGACGGAGAAAAACGCAGCAAAATTTTGGCGCGGATTTTGTCATCACGGCCGGTACCTAAATCAGTGCTCAAAGCAGTAGAAGATCAACTCAAGGAAGCTTTCAAAGCAGAAACCGGCGGTGGCGCAAAAGAAGTAGCGTCAAAAATGGCGGAAATCTTAAATGAGATGAGCCAAGAAGCCTCTGAGCAAGTCGTCAATGACTTCAGCGGCAAAGTAGACGATCACAAGTTGGGCTTGATCAAAGCAATGATGTTCCGATTTGAAGATCTGACTTCACTTGCGCCGGCCGAGATAGTTGCACTTTGCGATGGATTGCCGACCGACCTGCTCACAAATGCATTGAATGGCGCTGACCCCGAACTGACTGAAGCTCTGCTGTCTTCTATCGGTGCACGCACTCGTCGAATGGTTGAATCAGAGTTGAAATCAGATACCGGCGTTACGCAGGAAACAATCGAACAGTCGCGCAAGTCTATTGCATCACTTGCTCTTAAGATGGCCTCCGAAGGCAAAATACAACTACCTAACGCAGCTTAGGGACTAGTATATGTCAGACAGCAGCGAAAAAGACGAAAAAACCGAAGAAGCATCCGAGAAAAAGATTCAGGATGCATTGGAAAAGGGACAAACCCCTGTTTCCAAGGAAGTCTCGATATTTTTTACATTAATCACCGTCCTGTTTTTGATGGCGTTTTTTATTACCGATAGGGGAAAAGAAGTTACGCATGGTTTGAGTGATCTGCTGGGTCATGCTGGTGAGATCTCACTGAAC
>JBCDFK010000017.1:0-11825 GCA_039178065.1 Pseudomonadota bacterium
CCAAAATGATCCTGCCTTAGAACCCAAAACGCTGAAGCTTTTCCTTGATCAAGGTGTTGCGGCGATCATCTATGCTTGCGTATTTACGCGGCGCATTGAAGTTCCTGAAATGCTAAAGCGCACCGATACGCCGGTCTATTTATTGAACTGTTATTCAGACGATTTGTCGATGCCTGCAGTTATCCCCAGCGAAGTTTCCGGCGGACACACAGCAACTAATGCGCTAATAAAAGCAGGCCATAAAAGGATCGGCATTGTTGTAGGCGAAACCTACCAGGAAGGTGCAACAAGTCGCCTGACGGGATATCGCAACGCATTAGCTTCAGCTGACTTACCCTTTGAGGAAGACCTTGTGGTGGAAGGCAACTGGCTACCCAGCTCTGGCTACGAGGCGACGCAGAAGCTGATGCAATTGAGCAACCCGCCAACCGCAATTTTCTGTCAAAACGATCGCATGGCTGTTGGATGTTACGAGGCTTTGAAAGAAATGGGCCTTTCCATTCCAGAAGACGTTTCGGTTATTGGTTATGACGATGATGAGCTTGCGCGCCATCTATCTCCGCCCCTCACGTCAATGAACATGCCGGACCGCGCGCTGGGGCGCTGGGTGATCGAGCAGTTATTTCACGGACCGACCGGTCAAACTCTACATCCGCTCACTAAGCTGGAGTGCGAATTGGTGGAGCGAGAGTCAATTTGCCCACCTAAAGGTGCTTGGTGGGCAAGATCAGCAGGAATTCGAAATGAGTGAAGTGTTCGACCATATCGTCATTGGCGGCGGCGCCTCTGGCTGCGTTGCAGCTGCACGCCTCGCATCAGATGGCAATGCCAAGGTCTTGGTTCTTGAAGCAGGTCATTCTCATCGCCACCCGCTTCTTGATATGCCGCCTGGTATTTTCAAAATGATCAATGGCTCGAAGTTCATGAAGTATCATGAATCGACCCCGCAGGCACACCTTGATGGCCGAGTCCACGACATCCCTCAGGGCAATGTTTTGGGCGGCGGTTCATCGGTCAATGCACAGGTCTATATGCGCGGGCGCCCGTCGGACTATGATGAATGGCAAGAAATCCTGCATGGCAACAATGATAGTATCGGCTGGGGCTGGGATGATGTTCTACCCCATTTTCGCGGTATGGAATCCAATAACCGGCTGAATAACGAACTTCATGGAACCCAGGGTCCAATGCTCGTTTCCGACCCAGGCCACATAAATGAAATCTCGCGCTGGTTCGTTCAAGCTGTCCAAGCGTTAGGCGAGCCATTTAATCCGGATTTCAATGGATCGTCGCAACGAGGTGTTGGGTTCTACCAATTCATGAACAGGCACGGCAAACGAAGTTCTGCGGCATATGCTTATATGGCCCCACAAGAGAACAATCCTAATCTCACCGTCCACCTTCATTCAGAGGTTAAACGCATTATCGTCGAAAATGGCCGTGCCAAAAGCGTTGAATATCGTGACAAGGCAGGCACTATCCATACGGTGCATTCGGAAAGCGACGTCATCGTTGCAGCAGGCGCATTGGTCACACCCAAAATCTTGATGCTATCGGGCATCGGCCCAGCAGACCATTTGGGTGAACACGGAATTGACGTTGAAGTTGATGCGCCCGGGGTTGGGCAAAATCTGATTGATCATCCCGAGGTCCCCATCACGGCCACGGCAAATGGCCCCTATGGCTATTACAAGCAGGGTGACGGCTGGCGCATGATCAAAAACGGCATCCAGTTCAAAATGTTTGGCAGCGGGCCAATTACATCAGCAGGCGTGGAAGCGGGAGCCTTCATCAATCCAATTGATCGAGAGGCGCCTCCGTCAATTCAAGCCTTTTTCGTGCCCATAATCTATATTGATCGCGATGCTCAAGATCTTGTTGAAGATGGATATGGCATGACGATCACCACAGTCGTAGTTAAACCTCGTTCGCGCGGTGAGGTTAGACTGCGTTCGAGCGATCCGTTTGACATGCCACTTGTGTCACCAAATCTGCTAAAACATCCGGACGACATGAACGATATGATCGCTGGCCAACGGTTCTTTTTGGAAGCCTTCAAAACCTCGCCTGTTGCCGAGCGCGTGGATAAGATGGTAATCCCCTCACCCGATGACCTTTCTGATGAAGCATTAGAAACTCACTGCAAGCGTTTTGTGAAAACAAACTACCATCCGGCAGCGACCGCCAAGATGGGTGCTGATGGTGACCCCATGGCAGTTCTCGATTCAAAAATGCGTGTGCGTGGAATTGAAAATCTTCGGGTTTGCGACATGTCCGCTGTGCCCAATATAAATGCTGGGAACACCAATGCTCCGGCAATGATGTTGGGTGATCGCTGCGCTGATTTGGTTATGGGCAGCTGATCTCTAGGTCAGGTCTTTATTGAAGCAGCGAACACATCAACACATGGCTAAGTTCATTGCCACTTCTGGCAAACTGATTCATTAAATCACATTAAACTGCTGTTATTTCTAACTAATAATTTCCACTGCGAATGACCGTATGCTGGGCTTTGAATTCAAATCAGGGCATTTGACTTTGCGGCCACTGATTATCCATTCTTGAATTTTGCTCCGAATTGGGGTTTACGCCGTCCACAATTGCTAAGAATATCGCTATAATAATAGAAAACAGGCGGCGGCGGTATGCGTACCAGTGTAACCAATATCAAAGACATGAAATCTGTAGAACCTGATCGAAACAGGGGCATGGATCTTGATGTCGAATTTGTACGAAATCTGCGCGTCAATCGCAGTGCGGTTGAACGACGCTGCGCGGCATTGAGCGGACGGCGGACAGTCAAAAAAGAACATCAGGCAGCTTGGTTGATTAAAGCCATCGCATGCATGGACCTGACAACTTTGTCGGGCGATGATACGCGGGCTCGTGTGCGCCGACTATGTGCCAAAGCCAGACAACCAATCTCTCCTGCACTTGAAAGCCAGTTGGGCATTGAGAGTCTGAACCTCCATACGGGCGCCATTTGCGTCTATCATGAAATGGTCTCGACAGCTGTTGAAGCGCTTGACGGTACCGGCATACCTGTAGCGGCAGTATCGACTGGGTTTCCAGCGGGCTTGTCACCGCATCGGCTAAAGGTCATGGAGATCGAAGATTCTGTGGCCGCAGGCGCGGAGGAAATTGATATCGTGATTTCACGACGTCACGTTCTCAATGCTGATTGGCAAGCACTATATGAAGAGATGCAGGAATATCGCGCAGCCTGCGGAGATGCCCATGTTAAAGCGATCTTGGCAACAGGCGAGCTTGGTACGTTAAGCAACGTGGCACGCGCTTCGTGGGTCTGCATGATGGCAGGTGCCGACTTCATCAAGACCTCGACAGGCAAAGAGAGCGTTAACGCGACGCTGCCATTTACATTGGTGATGCTCCGCGCGATCCGCGACTATCATGCGGCAACCGGCACGAAAATTGGTTACAAACCGGCTGGCGGCATTTCCAAGGCAAAAGACAGTATCTCTTACCTATCGCTCGTCAAAGAAGAGCTGGGCAATGATTGGTTATCCCCTCACCTCTTCCGATTTGGCGCATCGTCATTGCTTGGTGATATTGAACGCCAGCTCGAGCATCACCTTACTGGCGCCTACTCATCCAGCAATCGCCATGCATTGGCATGATTGGAAAACCGCATGAACATTTTGAAAGCATATAATTCAATGGAATACGGACCAGCTCCCGAAAGTGACGCTGAAGCGATCGAATGGATTGCACAGCGCGGAGCGAAGTTCGGCCACTTTATCAATGGTGAATTCACCAAACCCAAAAATCTTTTCAAGAGCACCAATCCTGCGAACGGCGAGGTGCTTGCCGAAATTTCCACTGGTTCGTCCAAGGACGTGGATCTGGCGGTAGCGTGTGCATTGGCAGCTCAATCAGAATGGGAAAAATTAGGCGGACCGGGACGTGCTCGCTACTTGTACTCGCTTGCTCGATTGGTTCAAAAAAACAGCCGCTTGCTGTCTGTTTTAGAGACTTTGGACAATGGAAAGCCAATCCGCGAAACTCGGGACATTGATATTCCATTGGTGGCCCGACATTTCTACCATCACGCAGGATGGGCGCAATTGTTGGAATCTGAGTTTCCAGAACATCAGGCAATTGGCGTAGCCGGTCAGATTATTCCTTGGAATTTTCCGCTGCTCATGCTGGCTTGGAAAATGGCTCCAGCGTTGGCGGCAGGAAACACGGTCGTTCTGAAGCCTGCGGAGTATACGCCATTGTCTGCCTTGTATTTTGCTGAGCTTTGCCAGCAAGCCGGCATACCTAAAGGCGTCGTCAACATTGTAACAGGGCCTGGTGAAACCGGCGCGTTGATTGCAGGTCACAAAGATACCGCCAAAGTTGCCTTCACGGGTTCATCTGGCGTCGGTCGTATCATCCGGCAACAAACCGCAGGCCAAGGCAAAAAGCTCACGCTTGAGCTTGGCGGCAAGTCTCCCTTTGTCGTGTTTGAGGATGCCGACATCGACAGTGCGGTCGAAGGTTTGGTCGACGCTATTTGGTTCAATCAGGGGCAAGTCTGCTGCGCTGGGTCAAGATTGTTGATGCAGGAGAGTATCGCTGACCAAATGATTGCTAAGATCAAAGCGCGCATGGAAAAACTGCGCGTTGGCAATCCGATGGACAAGTCGATTGACATGGGTGCAATTGTTGACCCCATTCAAAAGAAACGTATTTCGGATCTCGTAGAGGTTGGCGTTAATGAAGGCGCCGAAATCTATCAATGTAGCAGCGCAATGCCCGAAGATGGCTGCTTCTATCCACCCACGCTGCTATATTCCGCCGAACCGGCGATGCGTGTCGTGCAGGAAGAAATATTCGGACCAGTTCTTGTTGCTATGACGTTCAGAACTCCTAGTGAGGCCGTACAACTTGCCAATAATACGCGCTATGGATTGGCTGCGAGTATTTGGACAGAGAATGTCAATTTGGCACTCGACATCGCTCCAAAAGTAAAGGCTGGCATCATTTGGGTGAACTCTACCAATCTGTTTGATGCAGCGGCAGGATTTGGCGGATATCGCGAAAGCGGATATGGCCGTGAAGGCGGCCAAGAGGGCATGTATGAGTATCTTAAGCCAACTTATCTCAAAGGTCTTAAGCCAAGCAAATCGATCGACGATATAAAAGCTGCTGATGGTTCAGCACAATCAGACGGTGTGGATCGAACCAGAAAACTCTATATCGGCGGCAAGCAGGCACGTCCGGATGGTGGCTACAATAGGCCCATTGTTTCTGTAAAAGGCGCCATTGTTGGACAGGTTGGCGAAGGAAACCGCAAAGACATTCGCAATGCTGTGGAAGCTGCAACTGGCGCCTCGGGCTGGGCCAGCGCTACCGGCCATACTCGCGCGCAAATCCTCTACTACATAGCTGAAAACCTATCCCAACGCGCTTCGGAGTTTGCTGCAACGTTAAAATCTATGACGGGTCAAACAAACGGCGCAAAGGAAGTCGATGCCAGTATTGACCGCCTGTTTCAATATGCGGCGTGGGCGGACAAATATGATGGCGCCGTTCATCAAGTGCCCATTCGCGGTGTTGCACTGGCAATGATCGAACCAATGGGGGTCGTTGGCATTGCATGCCCGAATGAAGCACCATTGTTGTCATTCATCAGTTTGGTGGCTCCAGCTATTGCCATGGGCAATCGTGTGATCGCAATACCATCGCAAGCACATCCGCTAGCTGCGATCGATATGTATCAGATTTTCGAAACGTCCGACTTGCCTGGCGGTGTGGTCAATATCGTAACAGGAGATCAAGACGTCCTGTCCAAAACTCTCTCCGAGCATGCCGGTGTAGACTCAATGTGGCACTTCGGCAGCGCGGCGGGTTCCCAAGCGGTTGAGCAAGCGTCGATTATCAACTTGAAGCGCACATGGGTTGCTGATGGTTTGGCAAGAAATTGGTTTGATGCGACGCAGGGTGGCGGGAAAGAATTTCTTCGTCATGCGACGCAGGTGAAAAATATCTGGGTGCCATACGGCGAATAATTCAAGATGCAGACGCCGCAGCGCCAGCTGCCGCGGTATCGAGTTTGCCGCGGAGTTCAGTCATGCCACCCGTGCCGCCTGGTTGCCCAATCGATATCCCGCCACATCGGTTTCCATCAATCAAGCAGTCGCGCAGCGACTTTCCAGATAGCCAGCTTCCCAAAAAACCGCCATTGAATGCATCGCCCGCACCGGTGGCATCTACAACAGTGATCGGACTGGTCTTCTCCTCAATCCAAATGCCCTTTTCAAAGGCGCGCGCACCATCGCTGCCACATTTCACAATTGTGAGCGGTGCAACGTCTTCTGCCATGCCTGATTGAGTCAGGGCCGAAAATTCGGATTCGTTGGGTAGAAAAACATCGACACCTGAGATGAGCGTGCTCAGCAAGGATCCGCGCGCAAGCAACTCTTCATCCCAGGCGCAATCAAGCGAAATTGTCATTCCGGCAGCCCGTGCTTTTTCAGTCAGATCTGGATGTTCGACCAAGCTGCGTAGCTCCCCAATATGCAGATGCCTGAATGTTCCCAAAAGCAAGTCGATATCGGGCATGGCAGCGCCGGATTTGTTGCTCAAGAAAGCGCGATCATCAGCACCGGCGATTGCCACTGTCAGTTGTGGCGTGGCACCAAGCGCAGCTTCAACGCATTGATCTGTGTTCACGTTCGAATGTTCAATATCGGTGCGAACCACACTGTCAAAAGGAGCGGCTGGTAACGTTGCCAGAAGAGACGCCTGCCAACCCAAAGCGCTAAACGCAGCGGCGGTGATAAATGCGCCTCCGCCGGCGTGGAGCGAGAGGTTGTCGGCGAATGTTTCAGTCCCCATGACGGGCAAATTCGGCACGCCTGTGAACACCAAATCGCAATAGAGGCGACCAGCACAAAGCACAGCACTTGGTGTGGCCGCGGTACTCACTGGATTGCCATGCCGGTTTTGGCATCAAATACATGCAAGTTTGCAAGGTCAGCAGATAGCTGCACCTCCTCGCCCACCTTCGGCGGCGTTCGCCCCGATGCCTTAGCGATGATTTCGCCAGATGATGTTTCAACATAAATCAAGGTTTCCGGCCCTAACGGCTCTCGAACAGTTACTTTACCGGAGACGATTGTCTGCCCCTTTCCCAGGGTCAGGTCGTCAGGTCGAACACCTACCATAACCTCCTGCGCCGAACTGCTTGAATGGCTCGTTTTGATCTGTCCGCCGCCGCTCAGCTGAACGCCTTTTCCATTTAACGTACCGGGCAACATGTTCATCGATGGCGCGCCAATAAACTGCGCAACAAACGCATTTGCCGGCTGATGATAAACCTCCTCCGGCGTACCAACTTGTTGGATGTAACCATCTTTCATGATGACAATTCGATCCGCCATCGTCATCGCTTCCACTTGGTCGTGGGTAACAAAAATGATTGTATTTCCAACACGTTGATGAAGTTTTTTGATCTCCAATCGCATCTGTGTTCGCAACTGGGCATCAAGGTTCGACAGCGGTTCATCGAATAGAAATACAGCGGGGTCTCGAACCATGGCGCGGCCGATCGCAACTCGCTGTCGCTGACCACCAGATAGTGCGTTGGGCTTTCGATCCAGCAGCGGTACCATATCAAGTATTGTCGCTACTTCTTGAATGCGTGCCTCTTTGTCAGCGCTCGACATCTTCGACGAACGTAAGCCAAACGCGATGTTTTTCTTGACCGACATATGTGGATAGATGGCGTAGTTTTGGAACACCATTGCTATGTCGCGATCCTTTGGCTCTAAGTTATTCACTAAGCGATCGCCGATATGGATGTCTCCAGATGTGATCTCCTCCAGTCCGGCAATCATTCTCAGCGTAGTCGATTTTCCGCATCCAGATGGACCAACAAAAACAATGAACTCACCATCTGCCACATCAAGACTGATGCCATGCAAAACCTCGGTCTGACCGTAGGATTTCATCAAATTTTGCAAAGCGAGGCTCGCCATAGATTAAGACTCCAGCAGAGAGTTGAAAGCAGCACCAAGTTCAGCATCTGCGGTTGAATGGCGTGTTGCACGACCAGCAGCAGCCTTTGACAATTCTGTCAGGCTCAAACGATAGGATTTAATCGCATCAGCCAGCGCCCCGGGCGCAGGCCCGCCGGGTCTGTTTCGAACAGCAACAAAGTTCTCAGCAGAGGTGGTTTTCGCAAATTGAGCTTCAGTCATAGCTAGATCTCGGGCCGTTTCTTGTTTGAAGGCTGAGCAACAATCTGAATAGCCAGTCCCTAGAGGCCTTCCGGCAGATAAAACCGCTTGGGCGGTTGAAGCCGCAATTTCATGGGCCTGTCTAAACGACAGGCCCTCCTCGCGCACCAGTGTGTCAGCAAGTTCTGTGATGGTGATGCAGGCCGCATCGGTGTTGCGCCTAACATTTTCCTCATTGATGGAACATGCTGGCAAAAAGACCGTCAGCAATTCCAAAACTCTGCTGCCAGACTCAAATGCTGCATATCCAGACTGTTGGACTTCACCTTCGCTGTCGTTCATATCCGTGAACGGCGTATTGTGCATGGTGTTTACGATCATGTCACAGCGGCCCATTGTGACCGAAGCCAAATGGCGCATATGTTCTATGGGAACGGGGTTTCGCTTTTGCGGCATGATTGAGCTGATTTGCACAAGCGAATTGGGAACATATAGCTGGCCAACTTCGAAACTCGACCAAACGCCCATATCCTGAATAACACGCCCTAAATGGACGAAGACCAATTTGATCGCTGAATAGAGGCCAGTGATGTAATCGACGGATGCGATGCAGCCATATGAATTGAGCAACGGGCTTTCAAAACCGAGTAAATCGGCCATTCGCTGGCGGTCAATCGGAAAACCGGATGTCGTAATCGCGGCTGCGCCCATTGGGCAGTGCTCAAGATTTTGAGCTGCCGCGTCAAGACGTGACATATCACGCAGGAGTACCTCGATCATCGCTGCAAGATAATGACCGAACGTGCTGGGCTGCGCAGGTTGGCCGTGTGTATAGGCCACGATTAGTGTTTCGGCTTCTGTCTCAGCTTTGATAAGTAGCGCGGTTATCAGCTGTTCCAGCTGACCCAACATTTGCTGCACCTTATTGCGCAAAGCCAATTTAAACAGCGTGTGATCCATATCATTGCGCGACCGTGCTGTGTGTAGCATTCCGCCTAAATCACCCAACTTGTCGCGCAAAGCAGCTTCAACAACGAAGAAATAGTCTTCATGTTCACCAGTATATTTCAGGCTGGCGATATCAGTATCCAGCTCGATCTGATTGAGCGCATTGGCAATCTTTGCAACCTGTTCAGGAGCCAATATTTTGGTTTCACCCAACATGACCAAATGCGCCTTGTTGATTGACGCCATGTGGTGCGCGTAATGCGTTTTTACACCATCAAACAATGGCGCAAGAACAGTCTCTTTGTAGGTCGCGTCGGGGAATTTGGTTTTATCGATCATCCCTTTAACCCCGCCATTACGACGCCACGAATGATGAAGCGCTGGAAGATCAGAAAAACGACCAATGTCGGAATGGTGCTGATGGCGGCGCCGGTCATGATCAATTCCCAAGCGACATCTGCTTCATCGCCGAAACCCGACAAGCCCACAGGAATGGTGTACATATCAGTCGAATTGGTAACGATCAGTGGCCAGAGGAAAGCGGTCCAATTGCCCAAGAATACAAAAATCGCAAGTGCGGCCAATGCTGGTTTTACCAATGGCATAGCGACGGTCCACCAAATCTGCAGTTCGTTCAATCCATCGATCCGTGCGGCCTCGATAAAGTCATCTGGAACACTTTCAAAAAACTGCTTCATCAAAAAAGTGCCAAAGGCTGTCATCAGTCCGGGGAACATGATGCCCCAATAAGTGTCGAGCCAGCCAAATGATTGAGACATCAAATACCATGGGATGACCAGCATTTCGGTGGGGATCATCAGTGTCGATAGAATCGCGATAAATACGATTTGCCGCCCCGGAAAACGGAATTTGCACAAGGTGTAGCCAACAAGGCTGTCGAATAACAAGTTACTGATTGTCGTCACCGTCGCGATGATTATCGAATTGACAAACCACCAGTAGAAGCGACCATCTTCCAGCACGAAAATATAGTTTTCGAGCGTTGGCTCTTCGGGAACGAGATTAACATTGTAGACTTCATGCGGCCATTTCAGAGATGTTGAAATCATATACGCAATGGGCATGACCATGAGGATGCCGCCGACAAACAAGATCAGCCACCGGATAATCTGACCCATATTTCTTGGCTTACCTTGCGTTGTCGCCAACAAGGTTTCCGAGGAAGGGCGAATGCCGGTAGAAATTTCGGTGGCTACGGACATCACTCACTCCTCAGTAGTCGGAGTTGGATGAGAGAGACGATCAGCAAAATTGTAAATAAGACAACAGTCTGCGCTGCTGCGTATCCCATATTGAAGCCGTTGAAGGCCGTATCGTAAATCATCAAGACAAGTGGCTTGGTCGAATTTAACGGCCCACCGGGATTGTTGGTCGTCATGTTGAACACATGATCAAAAATGCGCAGAAAACCGATGGAAGAAAAGACTACAATGAACACCATTGTTGGCTTGAGCAACGGAAGGGTAATCTGGGTCAGCACGGTCCACCAACCGACCCCGTCGATCTTTGCGGCTTCGTAATAGCTGGTTGGAATGGCACGAATACCAGCCATAAATATGATGATTTGGAAGCCTAATCCGGCCCAGACGGCAGGTGCCAGCACGGCTGGCAGCGCGTTGGTTGTAGAGTTCAGAAACTCTATCTGCGAAATGCCGAAACCAGCCAGGATATTGTTAAATAAACCAATGGGCACGCCCTGATAGAACCACCGCCAAACCCATGCCATGGCAACCGCCGATGTCATAAATGGCAAGAAATACAGCATGCGCAGGAAGCCATGCATGAATCGAAGCTTGTCCAAGTGGTAGGCAATAATGAAGCTAAGAACCAACGAAACAGGTGTTCCTATCAGCAAATAGACAAAGGTATTTTTAAATACTTTCCAGAAAACAGGATCATTCCAGAGGGTTACATAATTATCGAAACCCGCCCACGTCCTGTCCCCCAGGAGGTTCCAATCCTGGAATGATATGATGAATGCACTACCCGTGGGATAAAATCGAATAAGGCCATAAAATAGCACCGGCACAGCAAGAAACGCCCAAGCCCAGACAATCTGTTTCTGCTTGATGGTGAGATTTTGGTAGGCGCTCATGGAGTATTTTTCGCCACTCTTTGAAATGCATGTAATTGTGAATTGCCACCCCCTGTAATGGCAGGGGATGGCGGGGAGAAATCAGTTTATTTGTAGTAATCGTCCAAAATTTTCTGCTCTTCTGTCGCCGCGATGGCGATCGCTTCGGCTGCAGATTGCCCCTCGATATCCATCCGCGAGACCATATCCATCAAAGCCTGCCTTTGGGCAGATTCATTGACGAATTTTGTCGTATTGGCGTATTCGAGACCACGAATAAATGGACCGAACAACTCGTTGTTCGCATTTTCTTCCGTAAGGCCAACAGATGGTTTGGCAGGTAGTTCGCCAACCGTATCGAGCCAGATTTGCATGGACTCATCGGAGGTAACAAACTTCATGAACGTGACCGCAGCGTCGTATTTTTCACCTTCTGCCTTGGTGGTAATCGCATTCACCCAATAGGAAGAGTAATTGGATTTCGTTCCATCAGGCCCAGCCGGCAGTTCCGCCACGGCCCATTTTAGGCCCCGTGTTTTGTTAAGCGACCCAATTCGGAATGAGCCATCAATATGCATGCCTGCGCGGCCCGC
>JBCDFK010000018.1:0-11809 GCA_039178065.1 Pseudomonadota bacterium
CGCTCATCGTATTTGGCATGGTTCAACGTCACATCGTTGCCGGGCTGACATTTGGCGCGGTGAAAGGGTGAATTCATGACGAATAAACTAGAAAAGAGAGATACATCTCAGAGCTCGCTGAACGAAGCCGACTTGGCTCCAACGAAAGCGAGCATGGGGTTTCTTCCCATTGAGACGAACTGGTTTGATCGGTTATTCATTTCGGTCGTAATTTGGGTTGCTCTGTCATTGTTATGGTTCCGCTTTTTTGAACCGTTGGGATTATCGATTTGGATCTCCAACGCAATAGCGCTCGGATTAGCCATTCTCATAATTAGGAAAGGGTGAGCTGATGGAATCTCTTGTTCTTGAAAAGAAAGATGAATTGTCGCTACGCGATTTCCCCGAAATCGCGCGACAAGAAGAAAGCCTGGGCCCCAGAGATGTTCGCATAAAAATGCATACCGTGGGAATTTGTGGATCCGATATACATTACTACACCCATGGTCGAATTGGTCCGTTTGTGGTTGAGGATCCTATGATCCTTGGGCATGAAGCTTCGGGTACAATTATCGAAATTGGCAACGAGGTCAGCACACTCAGCGTTGGCGATCGAGTATGCATGGAACCGGGAATTCCGGACCCAAATAGCAAAGCAACACGATTGGGCTTGTATAATATCGATCCCGCTGTTCGCTTTTGGGCAACCCCGCCGATCCATGGGATATTGCGGCCGACATGCGTGCATCCAGAGGCGTTCACGTTCAAGCTCCCGGACAATGTCAGTTATGCAGAAGCTGCCATGGTTGAACCCTTGGCAGTTGGAGTTCATGCGGCAACTAAAGCGCAAATTAAACCAGGCGATGTCGCAGTCGTACTTGGAGCGGGCCCAATTGGAATGGTGACAGCGTTGGCAGCTCTGGCTGCTGGCTGTGCCCGTGTCTTTGTGACAGATATCGCCGAGCAAAAGCTGGAAATCGGCGCAAGTTTAAGTCCGGCCATCACACCGATTAACATAACCAAGCAGTCTGTTGTCGATGTTGTAAACGGGGCAACCGATGGCTGGGGCGCAAATATTGTGTTTGAAGCAACAGGATCTCCAACAGCCGCAGCACAAGTTTTTGAATCTCTTTGCCCTGGTGGATGCGTTGTCATGATTGGAGGCCAATCAGAACCAATTCAATATGATGCGGGTGCGGCCATGGTCCGTGAAGCACGCGTCGAGAACATATTCCGATATGCACACGTCTTTCCACGCTGCGTGGGCATGCTCAGTTCTGGCGCCATCAATGTGAAGCCACTTATAACAAAGAAATTTGAATTTAAAGACAGCATTCAGGCCTTTGAGATAGCCGCCACAGCTCCTCCGGCTGATGTGAAAATGCAGATCGAATTACCGCAGTAAGGGAGCCCAGTCGGTGGCCAACGTTAAAATTGATAATGTCATAAAGCGCTATGGAAGCGTTCAGGTAATGCACGGCGTGAGTGTTGATATCGACGATGGTGAGTTCGTCGTTCTCGTCGGTCCTTCAGGGTGTGGTAAGTCGACCTTGTTGCGCATGCTTGCGGGTCTGGAAGAGATAAATGAAGGAACAATTTCAATTGGCGATAAAGTCGTCAATGACGTTCTTCCGAAAGATCGCGACATTGCGATGGTCTTTCAGAGTTATGCGCTTTATCCGCATAAAACTGTTTACAATAACATTGGCTTTCCTTTGAAAATGGCCAATCGTCCTGAATCTGAAATCAAAGAAAAAGTGACAAAGGCTGCGGAAGTCTTGGACCTTACCTCATATTTGGGGCGCTATCCAAAAGAATTGTCTGGCGGCCAGCGGCAGAGGGTCGCTATGGGACGTGCGATTGTGCGAGATCCGCAGGTGTTTCTGTTCGACGAACCACTATCAAATCTTGATGCAAAACTGCGCGTGACCATGCGAGTTGAAATCAAAGAACTCCACCAACGCCTGGGAACCACAATCGTCTATGTAACCCACGATCAAATTGAAGCGATGACGATGGCCGATAAGATCGTCGTAATGCGCGATGGCAAGGTGGAGCAAATCGGCGCGCCGCTGGACCTCTATGACAATCCAGCCAATGTGTTCGTCGCCGGTTTCATAGGATCTCCGTCCATGAACTTCATCAAAGGGAAAATTGGCAAAAAAGGAAACGGCCAAATATTTGTGTCGGATGGTGGGTTGGAGCTACCGCTGCCCACAACAGATGCTGCGGTTGGTACGGAAGTAACTTACGGCATTCGGCCTGAAAGCATTCTAATTGGGCCGAGTGGTTCAAAAGTTAGTGTCGTTGTGGTTGAGCCAACAGGTTCGGAAACACAGGTTTTTGCGAGGGCGGGCGGCGATCTGATCGATGCGCTGGTGAAGGAACGGATTTCCGCAAACCCCGGCGATGAAATCGGGTTTATCATCGATCCCAAAGATGTTCATCTGTTTGATCATGCGACACAAATGCGGATTTAGCGCGAGAATTCGTTTGCTTTAGACGCCCAAGCAATAATGTTTGGTTTGAAAGAAGTCGGTGTGTAAAGAAGAACACGGGTAGCTTGGTGAACTTGAGCCATGCACAGAAAATGGAGCTCTAGCTTGGACGACGATCTAAAAAGCCGTTTGGAATTCGCTAAGAATACGGCGCGTAGCGCCGGAGAATTGGGTATGAAATTCTTCGGTTCCATTGGTGATTTGATCGTTGAGCGTAAGGGCGCCCAGGATCTGGTTTCAGTTGCAGATCGTGATGTGGAGACCTTTATCCGCGAGGCAATCGCGATCAATTTTCCAAACGATGGTGTCGTTGGCGAGGAGCATGAAAATGTAGTTGGCCAGTCTGGATACACTTGGGTTATCGATCCGATTGACGGCACTTCAAACTTTCTATCTGGCATACCTGCTTGGTGCGTTATCCTTGCATGCGTACATGAAGATCAAACTAAAATTGGCGCAATTTTTGAACCCTCTAACAATGAGATGTTTTGGGGATCGCTTGGTGGCGGTGCTTATCTCAACGATATGCCAATACGTGTTGCGAATACGACTGGACTAAACGATGGAAATCTTGCGCTTGGCATGAAGGGCAACAGTGATGCAGTTAAAATATCGCGCTTTGTCATGGACCTGGTCGATCGCGGTGGTGTTTTCTTTCGAAATTCATCGGGCGGTTTAATGTTGTCTTATGTTGCTGCTGGTCGATTGATTGGCTATGCCGAAGACCATATGAATGCTTGGGATTGTCTGGCAGGGCAGCTGCTAATCGCTGAAGCTGGAGGAACAATTGAGAAGCAAAGCGCAGATGACATGCTCATCAATGGTGGCCGCGTTATTGCCTCGGCGCCGACGATCTTTGATGAATTAATGTCCATGGCGGCTGGTGCTGAATTCTAACTCAAATATAATACTCACATATGAGCTTGCTTTTTTGGGCAGCTGTTAAGACTGTCCCATCAGTCACGCGGCAATGCCGACGCATAAAGGAATAAACCATGCATCTAGGTCTCGATCTGGGAACATCTGGCCTTAAGGGTTTACTCATCGATGATGAGCAGACCATTATTGGTGAGGCAACATCGCCGATGAATGTGACACGGCCCAATGATGGCTGGTCCGAGCAGGATCCGGCGGAATGGATCGATGCTGCAGAAAAGGTTTTTGCCCAATTGGCCGCAGAGCATAGTTTGGCTCAACTGCGTTCCATCGGTTTGAGCGGACAGATGCATGGCGCGACACTTATTGATCGCGATGATGCGGTTTTGCGTCCTTGTATTTTATGGAATGATACGCGCAGCCATATAGAAGCAGCGGAAATGGATGCTGATCCCGAGTTTCGTGCTTTGTCAGGTAACATCGTCTTCCCTGGATTCACAGCACCAAAGCTGGCATGGGTGAGAAAACACGAACCACAAATTTTTGATCAGACTGCAAAGGTGTTGTTGCCCAAAGATTATCTGCGCTTGTGGCTGACAGGCGAACATGTGGCCGAGATGTCTGATGCCGCTGGCACGAGCTGGCTTGATACGGCAAAGCGTGATTGGTCTGACAGTTTGCTCACCAAAACCGGTCTTTCGCGAGAACATATGCCACGTTTGGTAGAGGGCAGTGAAGGTTCTGGAACTCTTCGCAAGAGTCTGCGCGATCAATTTGGCATTAGTCAAAATGTGGTTGTTGCAGGCGGGGGCGGCGATAATGCTGCATCAGGAATTGGCGTTGGTGTTGCGAAAGCAGGCGACGCTTTCGCATCACTAGGTACATCTGGCGTGTTGTTTGCGGCATGTGATGGTTACACACCAGATGCTGCAAGTGCTGTACATACATTTTGCCATGCGCTTCCAAATACATGGCACCAAATGGGCGTAATCCTTTCAGCAACAGACTCGCTGAACTGGTATTCCAAACTTGTTGGGCAGGATGCCGCAAAGCTGACCAACTCACTTGCTGCGCTTCAAGCACCCGGCAAGCCAATATTTCTTCCCTATCTGGGTGGCGAGCGTACACCGCACAATGATGCCGCAGTGCGTGGTGCATTCCTTGGTCTTGAACATGTCACTGATACTGAAGCTGGAACGCGGGCTGTGCTGGAAGGTGTTGTTCATGCATTCCGCGATAATCTGGATGCACTGTCATCTACCGGTACTAAAATCGAGCGTGTTATGGCCGTAGGTGGAGGATCAAATTCTGATTATTGGCTCGAAGCGCTGGCAACATCGCTTAATCTTGCAATAGACGTTCCTGTTGCCGGGGATTTTGGTGGGGCATTGGGCGCCGCGCGACTGGGTATGATGGCGGCAGGGGCTGGCAGTGATATAATTACGAGGCCTCAAGTTGAGAAGACCATCCAACCAAATCAGGATCTTGTCGCAGCATTCGCCGACGCTCATCAGCTATATCGCGAAGCTTACAAAAGACTCTGAAGGTTTTACCAGATACGAGCAATAGGGGCGGTCATCCATTTGAGCTTCGTGCGCGAACTACAATAAACGGTCAAGATTATTGAGACGCGAAACACCACCTCTATCCAATATTGGTGCGTTTGTTTTAGTTGCTCATATTCGCTATGGCAATTTACCTTGCGCTGCTGTAGGGGACCAACATGGCGCGCAAAATAATCTCCGATTCAGCTGATCCCGTACCAACTTGCTATGGCTATAGCGCGTTGTTTTTTGGCTTGGTTGGTACATTGGCGTCGGCCGCTAGTGTCTTGACCATCATTGCTGGCATATTTGCCGCATGGCGACTTTTCATATCTCGTAGCTTGACACACATTGAAATCCCTGGGTTGAACTTAGTTTGGATGGCTGTTTTCGCGTTTTACGGAGCGGGCGTTCTTTCAGCTGCAATTTATCCGTCGGACAGCGAAAGCGTGAAACAGTTGATTGAGCGCCTGCCGCTGTTGTTTCTACCATTGCTAATAATTTTCTTTGCTCAGGCAGCAGAGCCGATGAAACTTATGCGATGGTCTGTCATCGGGGCGATGGTTGGGATTGTCATTTTAACGGCCTATTGGGGCTTCACGTGGGTTTATTCAGCTACTCGATTTGAAGGCTTAAGTGGTAATGCAAATGTATTTGGTTACATGTGCGGCTTCTTGGTTATTTGGCTAGCACTGGGACTCAGGCTCATAAAGAATAATTGGGTAAAGATTGCCTGTTTGATTGCTTTACTATTCGGTATTGCGTTCACTGCTTTTTCTGGATCGCGCGGGAACATGCTTTCGGTCATATTAGGACTTGCCATCATCGCTTGGTATTTGCCGTCATGGCGACACAAATGGCTACGTTTTGGTGCAATCCTCAGTACGGTAGTTTTGATAGCAGCGGCAGCAAGCTTCACGTCCGTCGGCGAGCGAACCGCGATGTTCTTAGAGCGCGCAACGCAGAATGGACTTTCGATAGAACAGTTTGATGCGGCACGATCGGAGATTTGGCGCTGTGGAATTCAGATAGGCGGAGATGCAGCAATCTTGGGGCAAGGGCATGATGCATCTCTTGAGGCGCTGAAGTCTTGTGCCCAGACGGGCGCCAATAAATCTCGGCGCTATTCGCACTTTCATAATCTCTTCATTGATCAATTCGCAAAAGGCGGCATGGTGGGGTTGCTATCGGCGTCATTCTTGCTTTTTGTTCCAGTGATACTCATGTTGCGATGGATTCGTGAAGGTCGAATTTCCAAGTCCAATCCAATCCATCGCATGCTGATCGCTGTTGGTTTCAGTTTTTGGCTCATGCACCTTGTATCTTCATTGTTCAACATTGGCCTTGGTCACGATGCAATTGACTCAATGTTTGTCTACACCGCATCCCTGATTTTAGGAACGACATTTGCCGTTGCATCTCACGACTTGAATTTGGTTGATATTAATTCGGATTGAGCCATACGATGATTGTGAACTTTGCTAGTTTGAGGCACCTGTTTTTCTTGTGCGGCCATCGCGCTTGTGTTGGCACTCGCAGCGCATTAGAAAGCGAGAT
Organism: Pseudomonadota bacterium; assembly: GCA_039178065.1. Lineage (GTDB taxonomy): Bacteria > Pseudomonadota > Alphaproteobacteria > Rhizobiales > Rhizobiaceae > Ahrensia. The sequence continues at coordinate 6,455 of JBCDFK010000018.1, forward strand.
GAAACATACCTCTCACGACGCAGGCTGAAACAATGGCAAATTCAAATATCCGTTTGCACCAAGGCGATTTATCGGACGAGGCGCTCGCATTATACAGCGGCGACGTAGCAATCGATACAGAAACGCTAGGCCTAAACCCGCACCGCGATCGATTATGCGTTGTACAGCTTTCGCCTGGCGATGGCTCCGCCGATGTGGTGCAAATCGCTAAAAGACAAAAACGAGCACCCAACATTGCGACGCTTTTGCGCGACCGCAAGAAAACCAAAATCTTCCACTTTGGGCGCTTTGATATTGCGGTTCTGGAACACGCATTTGGCGCGCAGGCCAATCCGGTATTCTGCACCAAAATCGCTTCTAAATTGACCCGTACATATACCGATCGCCATGGTTTAAAGAACCTGACATCCGAACTCTTGGGCATTGACCTTTCGAAACAACAGCAATCTTCTGATTGGGCGGCGGAAAAGCTTAGCGATGCACAACTGGAATATGCAGCGAGCGATGTGCTGTATCTGCATAAATTGATGGATGGATTAATTGTTCGGTTGGAACGTGATGGTCGTCTCAAAGAGGCTGCAGCATGTTTCAAATTCCTGCCCACACGCGCAAAGCTCGACCTGATGGGTTGGCCAGAACATGATATATTCTCGCACGCATAATGTTTGATAACCCGCTCATCATTTTCGATTGCGATGGTGTTCTCATCGATAGCGAAGCAATCTACCTCGACGAGGAATTCAAATTTCTCGGTGCGCGCAACATCCATGTCGATAAGGCATGGTATGTGCGGGAGTTTATGGCCTTGGCCAACGAAAAGTGGCGCGCAAAATTCTCTGATTTGATTGCTGAGCACACCGGTACTCATCTATCGGATGCCGAATATGAGGGGATGAAAAAGTCCGTTCGCGCGCGTATCGCCAATGAAGTTCAAACGATCGCAGGCGTTGAAGATATGCTTGGTGCATTGAAGGTTAGCCGCTGCGTTGCTTCCTCTACAGCGATGCATTTTCTGCCGGGGAAACTTGAGCGCACTGGTCTTGCAGACTATTTTGGCGACGGCGTTTATTCTGGCGATATGGTGACAGACGGCAAGCCAGCACCAGATTTGTTCTTGCATGCCGCTTCGCAAATGGGGGGCAGTGCGGACAACGCAATTGTTGTTGAAGACAGCGCTAATGGGGTCAAAGCGGGCAAATCGGCGAACATGTTTACGATCGGCTTCACCGGCGGGTCGCATTGTTTCGACGGTCATGACGAGACTCTGACAGCAGCAGGTGCAGATTTGGTATTGCCATCGCACAAGGAGCTGACTGATTGGCTGCGCAGCAATTCCAATGCCGTGGGCTAAACAAGCATCTCATTTAGTTTCCCCTTCTTAAGTACCAGACAGGAATCAGCGTTCCCGCGGAACCGATAACAAACAAGGGGCAGCGCCCCGCCGTTGAGTGCCGGCGGGTGGAAGTCGCTTTGGGCAAAAGCGCGACGCAAAACGACTCGCTTTCGGCGTCGCTGCGCAATACGCTCGCCCATTCTCGCACCCCATTAGAGCCGAGCTATGCCTTTTGCTGGCACTCGACTTTGCAATGCAAAGAGCATTGCTTGTCTGTTGCCAGTTCCGCGAAACAAGGGTTTCGCTATGAAACAACTGGCGGTTTGAATTCCGCTACATTGTATTTTTATATGCGGTCCTCAAACCGCCCGTCCGGTGCTCTTGCGGTGCCTTACACGCTGCTTGGTTCGTGTCGAACTCTGCGAAGGGCCGTACGGCTAACATCTTTCATGAAAGCATGCTTCACCTGACCCAGCCGGGGCAAGTCGGCACTCATGAATGCCCGCCCGACAGCGCTATCTTTCCGCCGTAGATTTTTCAGGGTTCAGCACCCGTTGACCAAAACCTCTTCTAGCCAACCCACGACACCGCCCGCCTCACAGATCATAGGTCATGATCCGCCGTTCCATGAGGAAGGTGGGTGAAGTGTAATATGAGGATAGGAGAGTTGGATAAGTTTAATCGAATCTGCTTAGAAACTGGGAGACTGAATTGAGTTCTATCGAACGTTGAATGGCTGCAATGCGGACGAAACTACTCTTCGATTGTATCAAGCACGCCTTCTAAACTAAAAGAAAGCGGCGCTTGTTAAGTTCACAAGCGTAACGCCCCACAAGACACCATCTAAACCACCAGCAAAAACTCCAGCACCATGGCCGCTGTCCATGTAAAACGACCGCCACCACAGGGCTCGCCATCAATGGGGTCATAATACTCCGCAAATCCGCTTTCGCGGATTAAGTCAAAGCTGGAGTTGATGATCCGGCGAGCCATTTCATTTTCGCCTGCCGTAGTCAGACCATCGGCGATCATATAGTTGACGATCAACCATGCAGGGCCGCGCCAGTAGCGCTTGCCATCATAGCGACCATCGCTTGGTTCATGGCTGGCAATCAGATAGTTTGTTTTGCTCTCAATGTCAGCGATACGCAGGGAGAGCGCCTTTGCCCGCTCCTGCGGAATTGCCGCAAATGCTGCAATCAATCCGCCGATAGACAGACTATCAATGATCTTGTCTGCTTTGCGATCAAAGCACATATATTGACCGTGATCATCGCTCCAAAGGCCTTCCAGCGCAGTCAGACCATGTTCAGCCATAGCCCTGTTTTTGGTCGCGATTTCATGAAGACCCAGCTCATTCGCCAGGTCAGCAACTTCAGTGCATGCACGTATCAATATGGCATTGAAGCCCGGATCAACAACCTGAAACGGTGAAGCATCATGTAGCTTTGAATTGTCCCACATTAGTGAGCGGAAGTGCTTTACCAGCCAAATATAACGATCATACTGATCCTTTGTAGGGCGATGCATCGGATCTGCGTGATCTGTGTCGCGACGATGATAAACGCCAACACCCTCTGTTGGAACGCGTGAAAACGCATCGTCCCAATCAATAGAATTATCTCGGCCCGATTCCCATGGATGAATAATAGCAACGAGACCACTTTTATGCGGATCGCGATTTGCATAAAACCACTCATGCCATTTGTGAATTTTTGGCAGCAGAGCGGCTGCGCGCTCCTCTGCCAGAGCTTTGTCTTTGGCGCGCTTGAAAAGACGCGCTACGGCGAATCCCGCCACTGCCGGTTGCGTTATACCGGAAGTAGGAACGGCGCGGTTGGTGCCCCAAACATCAGGACCAGGGAAATACCCATCATCAAGTTTGTGGAATACGATATGAGGTACCATGCCGTCTTCCCACTGATTGTCCATCAGAGTTTCAATTTCCTGCCAGGCGCGTTTCTCATCTATTTGAGCCAAACCGAGCGCAGTAAGGCAGGAGTCCCAATTCCATTGAAATGGGTAGAGCCCTTTTGTGGGGACGGTATAGGCACCCAGATCATTCTCCCGCAACACTTCAGCGGCGTGTTCAAAAAAAGCCGCTTTATCCATGGTTGTCATGCGTCAGATCTTTCTGTTTATAGAGCATTAGTTGATTCTAGGTCGAACCAACGAACACGATTTGCTGTTGGCTTAATGCGGATTGTTTCGCCTGACTTAACATTCGAATCCGATTCAAGCACCGCCCGGAACAATGAATCCCCTACATCACACGTCACAAGGTTATGCGCACCTAGTGGCTCAATTACGCGAACAGTTGCCGGAATGCCCTTGTCATCGATTGTCACATCTTCCGGACGAATTGCAAATTCGATTTCCTTTTGATCCGTTTTGGGGCCCGCAAATGTGTGAGCACCGACTTTCCATTTTCCACCCCCAGCATTAGATGCACGCAAGAAGTTCATTGGAGGGTTGCCGATGAAGCTACCCACGAAGCGCGCTGCCGGATTACGATAGACTTCTACCGGATCTGAACATTGAACAATGCGGCCCTCATGCATCACTGAAATACGGTCTGCCAAACTCATGGCTTCAACCTGATCATGCGTCACATAGATCGTTGTTGTTTTGGAATTGGCGAGAACACCCTTCAATTCAGCCCGCATCTCCAATCGAAGCAGTGCATCAAGGTTGGACAAGGGTTCATCCATCAAAATCACATCCGGCTCCATTGCGAGCGCGCGCGCCACCGCAACACGTTGACGCTGTCCACCCGAAAGCTCCCCCGAATAGCGCTTGAGCAATTGCTCGATATGCATCAATTCAGCCGTGCGCTCGACGCGCTCGGTGACGACATTATTTGGAAGTTTGGCCATGCGCAGACCAAAAGCAATGTTTTCAAACACGGTAAGATGCGGGAAAACAGCATAGTTCTGAAATACCATTGCGATGCCGCGTTCGCGCGGTGGAAGATGGTCGACACGTCTTCCGCCGATCCATACTTCACCCTCTGTTGGTGTTTCCAAGCCGGCAATGATGCGCAGCAGGGTTGTTTTACCGCAACCAGAAGCGCCCAGTAGAACCATGAACTCTTCATTTGAAATTGTCAGATCAATTGAATGAAGCGCCTGATAAGCACCAAATTTCTTGGCAACGTTTTTGATTTGAATCTCAGCCATTGGACTTCTCTTTTTTAATTTGTACAGGGACCATCGGATTACGATGATTTGCGAATTTGGGTTGATGTGTCATCGGTTTGCGATGCCCCACATTGCGAAGAGATATTTGCGCACTGCAAAGATGAAGATGAGGGCTGGTACAACCAACACAAACCCACCTGCGAACTTTAGATGCAGTGGTGAAACGTCTAGGCTCTGCAGCAAGAATGCTGTGAGCGTTCGATTTTCAATCGTTAGAACCGAGGCCGCGAAAACCTCGTTCCATGAAATCACGAATGCAAAGATCGCCGATGCAGCAATGCCTGGCATTACCAGTGGGAAAATCACCTTTCGGAACGCTTCAAATCGTGTGCAACCCAGCGTCCACGCCGCCTCCTCTAGTTCAATGGGAATACCGGAGAACAATGAGAACGTAATCAGAATTGCAAAAGGCAAAGCCAAGGTTGTGTGAACAAGCGCTAGGCCGAGGATGGTGTCATCCAAACCTGTGCGAATGAACATCACAGCAAGCGGCAACGCCAACAATGGCAGCGGAAATGCGCGTGTCATCAAGATCATCACGCGGAATGTGCCTTTACCCGGAAAATCGAACCTGGAAAGTGCATACCCAGCAGGGGCACCAATCGCGATTGACAAAATCATCGTCAATCCGGCGACAAGTACGGAGTTCTTCATCGCTTTTAGGATGCCAGAGAATCCGGCAAAGAATTCCAAACTAGAGAAATCGAAAGGTGGGAAAAACACCTTCGGGAACCCCGAGACCTGTTCTGGCGAAGACAGTGTATTGATGACCAACAAATAGATCGGCACCAATACCCACGCACAAAGCAAAATAATTGTCGC
>JBCDFK010000019.1:0-11769 GCA_039178065.1 Pseudomonadota bacterium
AAGGTTTTATCTACTTTCCTGACTATAATCGGCGCTGTTTTGATCCGTATCGCAAGGTAATGCTTGGCTAATGCAGAAAGCAGGCGTATGGGCAAGTTATGTCCACTATGTCTAACGCCGAATCGAAAAGCAAAGCACTGCCGCTGAAAAGTTGGCGTGAACATATTCGCGCATCGCTTGCACTGGGCATACCGCTTGTTGGCGGTCAGCTCGGTCTGATGCTGATGAACACTACCGATACGGTGATGTTGGGTTGGTATGGCGTCAAGGAGCTTGCTGGCGGCGTTTTAGCAACCCAAGCCTATTTTTTGATTATGATTTTCGGCGCAGGGATTGCGCAAGCATTGCTGCCCATGGTTGGGCAGGCTGAAGGTTCCGGTGACGTTCGCGCGGTTCGACGCATGGTGCGCATGGGCCTTTGGCTGGCCATACTCTATGCACTTATCACCAGCCCGCTGTTTTTCTTTGGTGAAGACATATTGTTGGCATTGGGTCAAAACCCCGAAGTAGCTTCTTTGGCGGGGCAGTATCTTGTGATTTCGGTATGGGCGCTTTTCCCGACTCTGCTAGCCAATTCACTGCGCGCGTTCTTGACTGCGGTTGAGCACGCGCAAATTATTTTGTGGTCAACACTAGGTGCCGCATTTGCGAATATCGTCATCAATTACATGCTCATTTTCGGCAATTGGGGTGCGCCCGAGCTTGGTATTCGCGGTGCGGCATATGCAACGCTTATCGTGAATATTGTGATGTTTGGCGCAATGGCTATCTATATTGCAGTTCACAGACGCACGCGGTCCTATGAGGTTTTCACTCGTTTTTGGCGCCCTGATTGGCCTGCTTTTTTTGACCTTCTTCGATTGGGTTTGCCTATGGGTGTCGGAATTGTTGCAGAAGTAGGTATGTTCATTTTCGCCAGCATTATGATTGGTTGGTTAGGCGTGGTAGCATTGGCGGCCCATGGTATCGTCATGCAAATTGCAGCGATTGCCTTTATGGTGCCCTTAGGAATGAGCCAAGCGGCGACCGTTCGTGTGTCCAATGCAATGGGTCGAGGAGACCCCGCTAATTTGGTGCGTGCTGCTCATTCAGTCATGATCGTCGCTGTTTGTTTCGCTGCATTCAGTGCGACGTTGTTTTTCTTGTTGCCCGAAGCGTTGGTTGGCCTGTTTTTGGATGAAACACAGGATGATGTGGCCGCGGTTGCCGCTTACGCAGTGCCACTCTTGTTTGTTGCAGCTGTGTTTCAGTTGGTTGATAGCGCCCAGATCATCGCAGTTGGCCAATTACGTGGGCTGAAAGATACCAAAATCCCAATGCTATTTGCATTATTTGCCTATTGGGGCGTTGGCATGAGCGTCGCTTACTTGCTTGGTATCCGCCTTGAGCTCGGAGGCGTCGGCGTTTGGAGCGGGCTAGCGTCTGGATTGGCTGTTGCTTGTATTCTGGCCGTTTGGCGCTTTGGCCTTATCAGGCCACGCACTATTCGCAGCGAATAACGACAGTTGCAGAGTAGAACCCGTTTGCGAATGAAACACCCGGCGCTTTTCGTGCACGAAATTGAATGCGTACATTGTGACTGCCTGCATTCAAGTCTTGGCTGTTTCTTGTCCAGCCGAATGTTGTTGCGCCGTTGGATCTAATTCGCGCTCTAAAGTCTTGCTCAGGTGCGGTGTCGGCGGCAGGCCTGACATCAAAATCAGTTGGCTGATCAACGTGGAGTTGGAATAGATTAGAGTTGGCGGTGACTGTCGCAAGACCGTGTTGCGCGCCCGCGCCACCGGAAGTCAGAATGCGTGCGTTTTGGCGCGGTGCCAACTCTCCATCACGAGTGACAACTATTCCACATGTTGAGAGAACAGTGCTATTGAATTCCATATCTGCGGCGTGCGCGAGATTTCCTGAAATTGGAGCGCAAACTGCCCCAGCGAGTAACGCAACTCTGATAGCATTCATCTTGACCCACCTCATGTTGGTCTATTGAATTGACCCACCTCATGTCGGCCGTTTCAGAGCGTAACGTAGCGGCATCAGGTTCCAATCAGCTAAAATTGGTTGCTAAAATTTTAGATATGTCCGTTTTTGGGACTCAAATTCCAAATTGATACGTAGTGTGATGCAAAAATACCAAGTTTCTCTTGCCAGCGAATCAACACTCTGATTCTAATGGTCATGTTCCGTTTGATTTGAGTCGGCAGCCGTTTTGGTTGCCTCAGGTTTGCGTTTTGCGATTTTTTGCGCCGTGACCGGACTCGAGTTTTATCAAGCGTTTGTGTTGAGAGAGGGGAGTTGGATTGGCGAGTCGAGATAAGCATGTAGCGATGCTGATGGGGGGATTTTCATCCGAGCGCCCAGTTAGTCTGAGCTCGGGCAACGCTTGCGCAGACGAGTTGGAGCGTTTTGGCTATCAGGTGACGCGTATCGATGTGACGCGCGATGTTGCCAAGCAATTGGCTGAGGTTAATCCCGACGTTGCTTTTAACGCGCTGCACGGCCCCTATGGAGAGGATGGAACTATTCAAGGTATTCTTGAATATATGGAGATTCCTTACACCCATTCAGGTGTTCTTTCGACGGCCGTTGCGATGGATAAGGAACTCTCCAAGCGGATTGCAAAAACCTATGGAATTACCGTGGCTGAATCCAAAGTTATGGATCGGCATGACTTCACTTCAGTTCATCCCATGCAGCCGCCATATGTCGTAAAGCCAGTGGCCGAAGGGTCGAGTTTTGGCGTGGTTATTGTCAAGGAGGGTTCAGCGCATCCGCCAGATGTAATCACTTCAGATGAGTGGCAATATGGTGATCGGGTGATGGTGGAGCGATTCATTTATGGTCGCGAATTAACGTGCGCGGTCATGGGCGATGTGGCGTTGGGTGTGACGGAAATCATCCCGCAAGGGCAAGAGTTCTATGATTTTGACTCAAAATACGCCGATGGAGGGTCAAAACACGAATGTCCGGCAAAAATTTCACCAATTGTTTACCAAAAGATTACGAATATGGCGTTGAAAGCTCATAAGGCATTCGGCTGCCGCGGTGTTACGCGATCTGACTTCCGATATGACGACCGGTTTTCCGAAGATGGAGAATTGATCTGGTTGGAGATTAATACGCAACCCGGCATGACGGCGACCTCGTTGGTGCCAGAATTGGCTGCCCATGCCGGACATAGTTTCGGTGAGCTTTTGCATTGGATGGTGGAGGACGCTTCTTGTTCGCGTTAACGGCAAAAAATAGAGAGTTTAAGCGGATATCGCCTGTTGGCGGATATCGCGAAGAAGCTCGCGTTTTGCCGCGCCTGTTGCGTCGTCCTGTTCGCTTTTTCACGCGCCTGCTTTCTGGTGATATTGCAATTCCTAAGCATGCTGAAGGTTTTGGCATCGTTACCATTATCGGTGGCGCCATTTTGTATGGCTCAATTGTTGGTGGTCAGATTGGTCAGGCTGTTGAGGCTGTGAGCTCGCGCGTCGGGTTTGCAGTTGCCGAAATCGAGATAGCTGGCAATACGCACACAACTGCGAGAGATGTGTTTCAAGCATTGGGTCTCGCCGAGCAACGTTCGCTGCTCACAATGAATCCATTAGATGCTCGTCAGGCACTTACACAATTGCCGTGGGTTGGTAGTGCTAGCATCGCCAAGGTTTACCCGAACAAGTTGCAAATCGAGGTCACTGAGAGAGATGCGTTTGCGGTTTGGCAACAAGGTGAAGCGCTGACGGTTGTTGAAGAAAATGGTTCAGTCATCGGAGGCTATGCGGCTGATGCACGTTTGGCAGCGCTGCCTCTGCTCGTAGGTAAAGGTGCTGCTGAGCTTGGTTCTGACTTTGTCGATCTGGTTGCTGATTTTGAAGATATTGCGCCTCGGGTTCGTGCTTACATCCGCGTCGGTACTCGCCGGTGGAATTTGCGATTGGACAATGGAATTACGATTCAGTTGCCGGAGCAGGGCGCAGACATAGCGCTTGCGAGGCTTACAGGCATGCAAGCTGAGCTTGGCGTTTTAGATCGGGATTTGGCAGGAATTGATCTGCGATTTGAAGATCGTACGGTATTTGCATTGACGGAGAATGCGCGAAACTCTCGTGACGCTTTTGTCAAAGCGCGAACAGAAGCTGCAAAAAAAGTGCGCAAAGCGCGCGGGAGCCGCATCTGATGGCCAAATCGCGCAGCTCAGTTATTACCGTTCTCGATGTTGGAAGCACAAAGACCGTTTGTGTTATCGCGCGTCTCGTTCCCAATGAAGGTGGCAGGTACCTACACGGTCGCACTCATGCGCCGGAAGTTATTGGCATTGGTCATACTAAGTCGCTGGGCATGAAGTCGGGTGTTATTGTTGATCTTGATGGCGTTGAACGCACGATTCGGCATGCTGTGGAAGCGGCTGAGCGCATGGCAGGCCTTACGGTTGAGTCTATCATTACCAATATTGGCGCAGGTCGGATGAAAAGCCAGGAGTGTTCGGCATCGATCACGCTTGATGATCGACCAATCGCCAAAAAAGACATTGAAAAGGTCCTGAAAGCGGCAGTTGCTCGAGCATCACGCGTGGATCGGCAAGTTGTACATTTGATGCCTGTTGAACATGTTTTGGATGGTGAACGTGGCATTCAAGATCCGCGCGGCATGATCGGTGATGAGCTTTCACTCAATATGCATCTGCTTAGCGTCGATGCGGCGCCGGTGCGAAATCTGGAATTAGCGATTAATCGCTCACATTTGAGCGTCGAAACGATGATTTCAACACCGTATGCAGCTGGACTTTCGACGCTGGTTGATGACGAGTTGGAACTTGGTTGCGCTTGTATCGATATGGGCGGTGGCACAACGTCGATTTCTGTTTTTGCAGACCGTCAGTTCATTCATGCGGATTCCATTCCGGTCGGTGGTCATCACGTCACGATGGACATTGCGCGCGGGTTTTCATGCGGCATTGACCATGCTGAGCGTCTCAAGGTGATGCAAGGATCCGTTCTTTCAGCATCGTTTGATGATCGAGAGATGATTATGGTGCCGGGTATGGGCGAAGATGGATTGGAAAATCCACACCAAGTGCCGCGCAATTTGCTTAATCGCATCATCGCAGCGCGTGTTGAAGAAACTCTGGAAATGTTAAGGGAACGTCTCAATAAGTCCGGTTATTCAAGTGTTATCGGTAAGCGCGTTGTACTGACTGGTGGTGGCGCTCAGATGAATGGTTTGCAGGATTTGGCGCGCCGCACTCTGGGGCGCAATATCCGTATAGGACGTCCATTGGGTATCAAGGGACTGCCAACTTCAGCAAAAAGCCCGGCATTTGCCGCAACTGTAGGCCTGATGGTCTACCCGCAAACCGCCCACAACGATCAGAGTTACACAAATTTTAGAAGCCAATCGGAACGGAAACGAACCGGAACGGATGGTCCAATTGGGCGAATGACGCAGTGGATTAAAGAGAGTTTTTGAATTCGCATGAATGTGCGACTACCGGAGGCAATGTCTCCGAAACCAAAACGGGGATACAGCCATGACTATAAATTTGCAGAAACCAGACATCACCGAGCTAAAGCCTCGCATCACCGTATTCGGTGTTGGCGGCGGCGGCGGTAACGCAGTAAACAACATGATTTCCGGCGGCCTTGAAGGTGTCGAATTTGTTGTCGCTAATACCGATGCACAAGCACTTACCATGAACAAGGCTGAACGTATTGTTCAACTTGGGATGGGTGTTACCGAGGGCCTGGGTGCGGGCTCAATGCCTGAAGTAGGCCGTGCAGCGGCAGAAGAGTGTATCGACGAAATTAACGATCATCTCAATGGCACACATATGTGCTTTGTAACTGCCGGCATGGGCGGTGGTACCGGCACGGGAGCAGCTCCAGTTGTTGCGCGTGCTGCTCGCGAGCGCGGAATTCTGACCGTGGGCGTTGTTACAAAACCATTCCATTTTGAAGGCCAGCGCCGCATGAAAACTGCGGACATGGGCATTGAAGAACTACAAGCCAATGTAGACACTTTGATTGTTATCCCCAATCAGAACCTGTTCCGCATTGCTAACGACAAGACAACATTCGCAGATGCATTTGGTATGGCTGACCAAGTTTTGTATTCGGGCGTTGCTTGTATAACCGACTTAATGGTCAAAGAGGGTCTCATAAACCTTGATTTTGCTGATGTTCGCTCTGTTATGCGCGATATGGGCAAAGCCATGATGGGCACCGGAGAAGCATCAGGCGAGCAGCGCGCTATGACCGCTGCAGAGGCTGCAATTGCTAATCCGCTTCTTGATGAAACATCGATGAAGGGTGCCAAAGGCTTGCTTATCTCGATCACAGGTGGTCGCGATATGACGCTGTTTGAAGTTGATGAAGCGGCAACACGTATTCGCGAAGAGGTGGATCAAGACGCGAACATCATTCTTGGCGCGACATTTGACGAAAGCCTTGAAGGCATCATTCGCGTTTCGGTTGTTGCGACAGGCATCGAAGCCGGCGAAGCGATGGGAACGGGCACAAATGAAGCGCGTGGTCCTAGTAGAGCTGTAACAGGCGCCGCAATTGCTGCTGCACAACGTCCACATCTATCTGCGGAACCAAGTAAAGCTGCAGCGCCAGTCGCACCAAAGCCGGCTGCGCCGATGGCAACACCTACTTTGACAGCCGATCCAATTGCAGATGCGCAAAGGGAAATGGAAGAACTTTCTTCTGAAAAAAAGGAAATGGAAGAAAAGAGTGATTTTGTTCCGCAAAGCAAACTGTTTTCCGGTGCTGGGCTTCAACCAATGCCGCAAGAGCCACATACTGCACAATTGACGCCGGCTGTGCCACCAAAGCCAGTGGAAGCTGCTCCCGTACAACGTGCCGCTGCTCCGGCTGCTCCGACAGCAATTCCGACGCCTGAGCCACACATGCCGCAGGTTGAAGACTTCCCACCGATGGTTCAGGCTGAGATTGAATCTCAAACTGAGGCTGACGCACCCAATGCTGAAGATGATCGTGGGCCACTTGGATTGCTCAAACGATTGACAACCGGTCTATCGCGCAAAGAGGAACATGAAGCTCCAGCAGAGCCTCGGTTGCGTCCTATCGAAAACAACGTTCAGCAACGCCCGGCCGAGCCTCGTCGTCCACTGAGCCAAGATGCATCGATGTATGCGCCAGCAAAGGGACAATTGGATGATCATGGTCGCGCTCAAACTTCGACGGCGACTCAGAGCGATGATCAACTTGAGATTCCAGCATTTCTGCGTCGCCAAGCGAACTAGATAGCCTGGGAATTTCGCGGTTTGCGTTAGGTTAGTTGTAACAATCTGTAACAGATCTTTTCTTGAAGGTCTGTTACTTCTTTGTTAACAACTTGATATCTATAATAAATTTGCTTTGTTTCCGAATTGGCTACTGGTAACATTTGGTAAGAAAGCGTGATTTGGAAACCAGTGCGGAATGCGGATATTGTCCGCATGGGGAAGCTTTCCATTCGATATGGAAAACTTTGGGGTTTGCGTACTTGCTGTTGTTTAGGAAGTCTTTATGGGGACCGATTTACGGGCTTATCAATCGTCGCTCAGCGATAGCATAAGTTTGTCAGGCATCGGCGTTCACAGCGGTGAGCGCGTTTCAATTAATTTGCTGCCGGCAGATGCTCATACGGGAATTGTTTTCCGCAGAATGCTTGGTGATGGAAGCTCTATCGATTTTCCTGCGGTCGTGAATCAAGTTGGCGCGACAGATTTGTGTACCATGTTGGGCGACCCTTCGACTGTCCATGTCTCCACTATTGAACATATGATGGCTGCGTTTTCAGCCATTGGCCTCGATAATGTGATCGTTGAAGTGGACCGGAATGAAGTGCCAATTATGGACGGCAGTTCACGTGTTTTCATTGAAGCGATTGATCGCGTCGGTCTGAAACATTTTACTGCTAAACGCCGCTATATTCGTGTTAAAAAGACTGTGCGAGCCGAGATCGGAGGTTCGTGGGCGGAATTTAGTGCTCATGAGGGGACTCGCTTTGAAGTCGTCATTGACTTTGAAAGTCCCGCCATTGGCCGCCAAGAATTTAAATCAGAAGTGGATGGTGATGTATTCCGCAATGAATTGGCGGAAGCACGCACATTTGGTTTCATGAAGGATGTGGAACGTCTATGGGCATCCGGGCATGCTTTAGGGTCGTCGCTGAATAATTCTGTGGTGATTGGTGACGACGGGAAAATCATCAATCTTGAAGGTTTGCGTTGCGAAAACGAGTTCGTTCGCCACAAAACGCTGGATGCTGTTGGTGATTTGGCACTTGCTGGCGCCCAGTTCATCGGAAGCTTCCGCTCATATCGTGGTGGTCACAGGCTAAACGCAACTGTGTTGAAAGCACTTTTGGCAGACAGTTCCGCATATGAAATTGTGGAAACACCGTTACCGCGTGAGCGCGCATTTGCACGTGAGTTTGTTGCAATTGCGGGTCAGGCATATGCACCCTGGGATATTTGATCCTTAATCAAGTATACCATTTTGCGCGAAAGGCTTGAATAAGCCACAAAATTGCGGCATTTCCTATTCAAAGCGAAGTTGCGGTTCAAAGGAATCGCAAACGGTGGACACAAGGGGCAATTGCCTTTGTAAATTCAGGGCATGGTATCTGGTATGAACACAATTCTACAGTCACACGTCAGAAGCACGAAATCAGCTAAACTGGGACGCGTTTTGCTGGTTACACTACTGAGCGCTGGTTTTTTGGCCGGTTGCGCGAAGGACAATGACGATATTGATCTGAATGCTTACGTTGATACGATTGAGCCTGCCGACGTACTTTACAATCAAGGCTTAGCCAATATGAATGCGGGTCGGTTGAAAGAAGCATCGAAGAAGTTTGATGCGGTAGACCGCCAACACCCATACTCAGAGTTTGCGCGTAAGGCCAATGTGCTTGCGGCGTTTACGTCCTACAAGCAGGGACGGTTTGATGATGCGATCCAAGCTGCGCGTCGTTTCACAACGCTTTATCCTACCCATGAAGACGCTTCATACGCTCAATATATTATTGGTATTTCCTATTTCAGCCAAATGCCGGTTATCACGCGTGATCAACGCGACACCAGGCTCGCTATTCAGAATTTCAATGAGCTGATCGAGCGCTACCCGGATTCAATTTATGTGGAAGATGCAAAGAACAGACGTCGGATTGCCATTGACCAGCTTGCGGGTAAAGAAATGCAAGTCGGCCGTTACTATCTTGAGCGTCGGGAATATGCTGCAGCGCTGACCCGTTTCCGAACAGTTTTGGAAGACTATTCCAATACGCGCCATGTCGAGGAATCGCTTGCTCGCTTGACGGAAACCTACTTAGCGATGGGATTGGTTACGGAAGCTCAGACAGCTGGTGCTATCTTGGGCAACAACTTTCCCGACAGTGAATGGTATCAATCTTCTTATAAGTTGCTGCAATCAGGTGGGCTCGAGCCACGGGAAAATACCGGCTCCTGGATATCACGCAGGTTCAGACGTTCTTGATGCGTAGCCGAGTTGTCGGCCACCTTCAATATTTCGGGAATACCCAAACATGCTAGCAGAGCTTTCGATCCGAGATATCGTGTTGATCGAAGCTTTGACGATCCGGTTTGATGCCGGGTTGTCGGTGCTAACCGGCGAGACCGGTGCTGGTAAATCTATATTGCTGGATTCTTTGGCGTTGGCGCTTGGGGCACGGGGCGATGCTGGTCTTGTACGACAAGGCGCAAACCAGGGCCAGGTGGCTGCACTATTTGATCTTCCAGCCAGCCATAACCTACGTGACCAGCTGCTGGATGACGGTTTGAGCATAGATGCCGGTGAACCACTAATTTTGAAGCGGATTCAGACTGGTGATGGGCGCACCCGCGCTTTTGTAAATGATCAATCGGTGAGTGCTGGCCTACTTCAAAGAATCGGCAAGCAGTTGGTCGAAATACATGGGCAACATGATGATCGGGCATTGATTGAAACCGATACACATCGCGATTTGTTGGATGCGTTTGGCCAATTGACCAGTGATACGGTGCGTGTGGCTCAATATTATTCAGCCTGGAAAGATGCAAGCCGTGCATTAGTTGCGCACAAAGCGAAAGTGGCGGAAGCCGCTAAAGAAGCTGATTACCTGAAGGCTGCGTCGGAAGAACTGAATCTGCTCGCCCCAGAGGAAGGCGAAGAAACTGCCCTTGCCGAAAAACGCACCGGGATGATGCAAGCAGAGAAAATTGCGGGTGATCTTAACGATGCACATGAAGTGCTGTCTGGCCCCAAGTCTCCGGTTCCCGATATTGCAAGTCTTTTGAGACGTTTGGAGCGCAAAACAGAAGATGCTCCCGGATTGCTCGAAGAAGCGAACGAAAATCTTGGCAGAGCGCTCGATCATTTGGCAGAAGCGCAAACACTGATTGAAAAAGCGATCAATATATCTGATTTCGACAATCGTGTTTTGGAAGATACTGAGGAACGCCTATTCGCGCTTCGCGCTGCATCGAGAAAGTTCAATGTTCCTGTTGAGAATTTGGCGGAATTGGCGGTGGAGATGGCAGATCAGCTCTCTGAGCTGGATGCTGGCGAAGCGCGATTGATTGAACTAGAGGCAGCCGAAGCTCAAGCGCTTTTGGTCTATGATAGAGCCGCCTCGGCGCTCTCAGAAGCTCGGCGCGGCGCTGCTAAACAGCTAACTAGCGCAGTTATGGCCGAGTTGCCGGCGCTTAAGCTCGAAAAAGCAGAATTTATTATCGATTTTAGCACCGACGCCGACGCGCGCACTGAATCGGGCGTTGATGTTATTGAGTTTTGGGTGCGCACCAATCCTGGTACGCGGGCGGGGCCCATGATGAAAGTTGCGTCAGGTGGCGAGCTTTCACGGTTTCTGTTGGCATTGAAAGTTGCCTTGGCAGACCGTGGTTCTGCGCCGACGCTGGTTTTTGATGAGATTGACACCGGCGTTGGGGGCGCGGTGGCTGATGCTATCGGCAACAGGTTGGCGAAACTCTCATCGCAGGTGCAGGTATTGTCGGTCACCCATGCACCGCAAGTTGCAGCGCGGGCAGGGCACCATTTCCTAATCTCCAAGGCGACAGAGGATGCAGATAAGCTTGCCACCTCGATTGTTGAGATCGGCATGGGATTGCGGCAGGAAGAGCTGGCGCGCATGCTCTCGGGCGCCAAAGTGACCGATGAAGCACGTGCAGCGGCCGCACAGCTGCTGAAAGCGAGCTGACAATGTCGACTGAATTGCGGGTAATTGTTGTCAGTGCATTGACCGAAGAACAAGCTATCTCTGAGCTGGCCGCGCTGGCAGCGGAAATCGCGATCAATGATGAAGCATATCACACGCAAGATGCGCCGACGATCTCTGATGCTGACTATGATGCCTTAAAGCAGCGAAATCTTGCGATTGAAGCGCGGTTTCCGCAATTGAAGCGACCTGATAGCCCTTCTGACAAGGTTGGTGCCGTTGTCTCCGAAAAGTTCGAGAAAATAACACACGCAGTTCGAATGTTGTCGCTTGATAATGCGTTTTCGGATGAAGACGTTGAGGATTTTGCTGCGCGGGTAAGACGGTTTTTAAAGATGCCCGAATCTGCACCGCTCACATTGACTGCGGAGCCTAAGATCGACGGGCTTTCTCTCTCTTTGCGTTATGAGAATGGTGAACTCATTTATGCAGCCACGCGCGGTGATGGTTCTGTCGGTGAAAATGTGACAGCCAATGCGCTTACAATTTCTGATATCCCGCACAAATTGAATGGCGATGCGCCGGATGTGTTTGAAGTGCGTGGCGAGG
>JBCDFK010000020.1:0-11696 GCA_039178065.1 Pseudomonadota bacterium
GGACCGACGGCGAGAGCCTGGCGCCGTTCGAGAAGTACGGGATCAAGTTGATGTCTCTCGGCTTCATGCTCGAGATAGACACGCCGGTGATTTGGCGCGGACCGATGGTCATATCAGCGCTCACCCAAATGTTGCGCGAAGTGGCTTGGACCGATCTTGATGTGCTAGTCGTCGATATGCCACCCGGCACGGGCGATGCGCAGCTGACCATGGCGCAGCAGGTACCACTCGCAGGAGCGGTTATTGTTTCGACCCCACAAGATCTTTCGCTAATTGATGCGCGCAAAGGTCTTAATATGTTCAGAAAGGTTGACGTACCTGTCCTGGGTATCGTTGAAAATATGAGCTATTTCATCGCGCCGGATACCGGCGCGCGGTACGATATTTTCGGCCATGGCGGCGCAAAAGCTGAAGCTGAAAAGCTGGGATTGCCATTCCTCGGCGAAGTGCCACTGGTAATGGAAATTCGTGCGCTTTCAGATGCCGGAACGCCCATCACGATCCAAGAACCAGATGGCCCACACGCGGCGACCTACAAGCAAATTGCTGCTGCTGTTCATGAGCAGATACAAACAGCCGGGCGCGCCGCGCCAAACATTGTATTTGAATAACATTTGCAGGTTTAAAGCGGCGACTATCGCCGCTTTTCTGGGATTAATCCCTGGGGTGCAAAGCGCAACACCAATATCATAATCACGCCCATCGCCATTAGGCGAATATGCGCTGCGCTTTCTAGCAGATGCAGACGCAACGGGCTATCGAGCGCCATGCCAGAAGTGATCAAGTCCATAAACCACAACCCAATAGGTTCCGCTTCAACCCAGAAGAACCAGATGACAAAACCGCCTAATACAGCACCCCAATTATTGCCAGAGCCGCCCACAATCACCATCGCCCAGATGAGGAAAGTAAATCGCAACGGCTGGTAAGAACCGGGTGTAAATTGCCCATCCAGTGTGGTCAGCATTGCACCAGCAACACCAACAACCGCAGAGCCCAAGATAAACACCTGTAAATGTCGGCCCTTCACATCCTTGCCCATTGCCTCAGCGGCCGTTTCATTGTCGCGAATAGCCCGCATCATGCGGCCCCATGGCGACCGAAGGGCTTTTTCCGATAGGTAAAGAACCACGAGCAATACAAACGCGAACAAGCACGCATAGCTTAGTTTCACCACAACAGAAGACATCTCAATGATTGAAAGCCCCCATTCTGCTGCGAGATTCTGAAAGTATTCTGATTGCTGAATATCCACTTCATAAGGCACTGGGCGCGGCAGGCCGATGACGTTTTTAACTCCCCGAGAAAGCCAATCTTCATTCTTGATCATCGCAATAATGATCTCTGAAATGCCAAGCGTCGCGATCGCGAGGTAATCGGAGCGCAAACCAAGTGCGACCTTGCCGATCAACCAGGCAGCACCAGCTGCAAATGCACCGCCCACGAACCAAGAGAAAACAATTGGCAAACCTAGGCCGCCAAGATTGCCAGTCGCAGCAGAATCAACAGATTCAATGGCGCTGGAAGCCGGATCAATAAATGTTCTCGCTCCAAAATAACCAATGATAGCAATAGCAACGATCGCAAGGCTGCGCTTTCGACCAGTCAGGTTTCTATAGATATAAACGATTGCTGCAATTGCGATCGCCGCAATGGTAAAACCAACAGCAAGATCAGCACCACCTGCTGCCCATGCCGCGGGCACTGGTTGGGAAGAAACAAGCACAGCGGCCAATCCGCCAAGTGCCGCAAAACCCATCACACCAACATTCAATAGGCCCGCATAGCCCCATTGGATGTTGACGCCGAGCGCCATCACTGCCGAAATCAGACACAGATTCAGAATTGCAAGTGCAAGCGACAAGCTTTGCACTTGCGCAACAATGAACAAGAGACCTGCCATAATGACAAAGAGCGAGATGTTACGCATTGAACCGCTCATATCGTTTGCCCTCTAAATATGCCCGTCGGTCTCACCAGCAACACCACCACCAAAATAGCAAATGAAACGGCAAACTTGTAATCCGTAGAGAGCAATTGGATAAGCCCATCAGGCACCCAATCGCCAGGCGTCAAATATCCGACGACTTTCTTATAAGCGAAGGTGACCGCAATTTCAGAAAACGCAATGATGAATCCGCCCACCACAGCACCCAGTGGACTTCCCAATCCACCAACAATAGCAGCCGCAAAAATCGGCAAAAGCAATTGCAAATAGATGAAGGGTTTGAAAGTCTTGTCGAGACCGTACATTGTGCCAGCAATTGTTGCGAGGCTAGCTGCTAATATCCACGCCGTCAGCACAACGCGCTCGGGATTGATGCCCGATAGCAGCGCCAAGTCTTCATTGTCTGAATAGGCCCGCATCGATTTGCCGGTCTTTGTTTTGGTCAAGAACCAAAACAGTGCCGTGACACAGATTATGGTCACCAAAACGGTGATACCTTGCGTCGTTCTAAGCGCAATACCCTCCGATAATCCGGACCATTCCTTGAACTCCCGCGCATTGAAAATGAACCGTGTACCGTCGGCCATATTCTGGTCGTCAGGTCCAATGACGAACCGAATGAGGCCATTGTAAAAGAACATCACTGCAAGTGAGCCAATCAGATAAATCACGGCAGGTGACTTCTTGGCGCGATAGAACTTATACACCACCCGATCCGTACCTAGTGTTAGCAAAATAGCTGCCAGAATACCGAACGGCAAAGCAAGCAGCGCAGTCGGCAAAACACCAAGGCTGATGCCCCAGCTTTGCAGCAGCCATGTCACCAAAATTGTGCACATAGTGCCAAAGGCCATCAATTCACCATGTGCAAAATTTGAAAATCTCAAGACGCCGTAGATAAGCGTAACGCCCAAAGCGCCGAGCGCTAGTTGAGAACCATAGGCAAGGCCAGGAATAACGACAAAATTTGTGAGTAGAGCAAGTGCGTTGAGAATATCCATTATATTGTCACCCACCCAAAAACGCTTTGCGCACATCAGGATCGTTGAGCAGCGCCTCGCCAGTATCGGTATAAAGATTGCGGCCCTGTGCCAAGACATAACCCTTGTCAGCGATATTCAGCGCTTGCTTGGCGTTCTGTTCAACCATCAAAATTGCGATGCCCGTCCGCGCAATCTCAATAATGCGGTCAAACAATTCATCCATCACAATGGGTGAAACACCGGCCGTTGGCTCATCGAGCATCAAGACTTTAGGTTGCGTCATGAGTGCCCGCCCGACAGCCACCTGTTGACGTTGCCCACCAGATAGTTCGCCCGCCGGCTGGTTGCGTTTTTCTTTTAATATTGGAAACAAATCAAACACTTGCTCCATAGTGCCGGCAATTTCATCGTCCCGAATAAACGCGCCCATTTCCAAGTTTTCTTCAACGCTCATAGTTGTGAAAACATTGTTGGTCTGCGGTACAAATCCCATGCCAATTTTTACGCGTGCCTGAGGCGTGAGCGACGTAATTTCTTCGCCATCCATAGTCACCTTGCCCTCACGCACATTGAGCATGCCAAACACCGCTTTCATAGCGGTAGACTTGCCCGCGCCATTGGGACCAACAACCACCGCAATTTCACCTTTTTCAACGCCAATGGTGCAATCATGCAGTATGTCTGCGCCGCCATATCCGCCGGTCATATTTTCACCAAGTAGGAAACTCATTGCGCGGCCGCCTTCTTGGGTTTGTTTTTAAGCCCGGTTCCCAAATAAGCTTCAATCACTTCCTCGTTGTTCTTAACCTCTTCAGCGGTGCCCTGTGCCAGCACGGTGCCTTCGGCCATACAAATCACCGGATCACAGAGACGGGAGATAAATTCCATATCGTGCTCGATCATGCAGAATGTGTATCCCCGCTCCTTGTTGAGCCGCAAAATGGCATCACCAATCGTGCCCAGCAAAGTTCGGTTCACACCGGCTCCAACTTCATCGAGAAAAACGATTTTTGCATCCACCATCATGGTGCGACCAAGCTCAAGCAGCTTTTTCTGCCCGCCAGACAAATTACCGGCAAGCTCATCGGCCACATGGGGAATTTCAAGAAATTCAATAACATCGTTTGCTTTGGCGCGTATTTCTTCTTCTTCGCGCTTAACGAGGCCCGGTTGCGTCCACGCTTTAACGAGACTTTCGCCCGATTGACGCGGTGGCACCATCATAAGATTTTCGCGCACAGTAAGTGTCGAAAATTCATGAGCGATCTGAAAGGTGCGAAGCAAACCGCGGCCAAACAATTCATGCGGCGTAAGACCAGTGATATCCAGACCATCCAGCAGCACCCGACCTGATGTCGGCTTATAGTGTCCGGCAATGACATTAAATAGCGTGGTCTTGCCTGCGCCATTGGGTCCAATTAGTCCGGTAATCGAGCCGGTTTCTATCTCAAGAGACGCCCCGTCAACGGCATGAATGCCACCAAAATGTTTGTGTAGATCTTCTACAACGATCAAAATGCGTCCCCCAACAGCATATAAAAAGATTGCCCGAATAAAGATCCGGGCAATCTAACTTCTCAATCGCGATTAGCGATATTTTGCAGTCGTGACTTTCTCACCGTCAATCAAGATTTCCTTGAAGCTGCCGCCGCTTTCGCCATTGCCGATCAACTCAACCGCAGTTGCGCCAACATAATCGATGTCGCCACCCGCAGCCAAAATCTCAAGGCCCTTGGCGAGTTCGCCGGGCATGATTTTCTCGCCAGGAGCGTTTGCTACATCCATGACTTTGTCTTTGAAATCAGCACTGTTCATAGAGTTTGCAGCTTGCATAGAAAGCATGATCAAAGCAGCCGCGTCATAGGACTCAGCAGCATAAGTATCAGTTTTTACGCCTGCTGCTTCTGCCAGTTCTTGGAACACTGCAGCGCCTTCGTTCTCAGAACCAGCGATTGTGCCGTATGAGCCGTTGAGGTCGGCGCCAATTGCCGCTGGCAATGAATCGCCAACCATACCGTCTGGCAACACGAACGTTTCAAATGCGCCTGCATCAAGCGCGCCTTGAATAACGCCCTTACCGCCTTGGTCCAAATATCCAGCAACGATCAACACGTCGCCACCCGCTTGAGCCAATGCACCAACTTCAGCAGAATAATCGCCTTTGCCATCTTCATGCGCAGCAGAAATCGTAATAGTGCCGCCCATGCCTTCAAATGCAGACTGAATGCTGTCTGCTAGGCCTTTGCCATAGTCATTGTTTGTGTATGTCAAAGCTGCAGATGAAACGCCTTTTTCCTTAAGCACTTCTGCAAGCACTGCACCCTGACGTGCGTCAGATGGCGCTGTACGGAAGAACAAACCATCGTCTTCAGCATCTGAAAGTGCTGGAGATGTTGCAGATGGTGAAATCATTACAACGCCATTGGCACGCGCAACGTTTTGCAAGATAGCACCGGTTACACCAGAGCAGTCCGCACCCATGATGGCGGTAACGCCCTCAGCTGTAATCAAACGCTCTGCCGCTGCACTCGCCGCTGCAGCATCAATACAAGTGGAATCACCGCGTACGGGTGTTACTGTTGATCCATCTAAAAGCTTGCCGCTATCTGAGACTTCTTTCATCGCCATTTCAGCGCTTGCAGCCATCGTTGGCGTAAGCGATTCAATAGGACCAGTGAAACCCAAGATCACTCCGATTTTTACTTCAGCAGCGGACGCAGCCCCTGTCAAAAGACCAGTGGCCAATGCTGTTGTTATTAGTAGTTTTTTCATTACACGACACCTCCAAAAATTTGTCTGAAAAACCTAAGCATGTAACGTCGCGCTGTCCAAGCTTTTATTGGCCCTGCGGCCTTATATCGCCTGCACAATTTTCAATTCAATTTATGTAAAATGCAGTCTAAATGACGTTGTGAACAATCTCCCTTGCGTCTAAGTTTTGCCGATTAGGATACAAGTGGAGTTTGATTTGACCAAAATTCATCCCGCCCTGTCGGCCGCGCAGTGGCACTGCATGCCGAGCAATGTTCGATGGGCCGAGAATGTCTTGCAGTTTGAGACAGGGACAAAGACAGATTTTTGGCAAAACACTTGGTACGGCTTTCGTCGAGACGATGGTCACTTTCTTGGGCTTGAAGCACCCGCCGATTTCTCAGCTATTGTGTCATTCGATGCTGCATATGAGGAACTTTACGATCAAGCCGGTATTATGTTGCGGATTGATGAGAATAACTGGATCAAAGCTGGGATAGAGTACTCTGACGGCGTCACTAACTTCTCCACCGTAATTACTAAAAAAGGTCAATCAGACTGGTCGATGGTGCCCGCACCGGGCGCATTGGGTGTGCAACAAATTCGGCTCTCAAGAATCAAAGGTGCCGTTTTTGTGCACTTCCTAGCGCAAAATGGCGTTTGGCAGCTGATGCGACTTTGTGCATTTTACGAAGATGGCGGCAAAATTGGACCAATGGCATGCTCACCAGAGCGCGCGGGGTTGATGGTAACCATCTCTCACTTCGACATAACGCCACCCGCCGAAAACCCATTGCACGGCTGAAGAAACCATCTGGATCAAAACCATCTAAACTTACGGAACAACGATCGCGCGCACTTCTCCGTTGGGTGCAGGCGCTGCAATCGCATCAGCCGCCTCGCTTATGGAGATTGTCCGCGTCACCAATGGATCGACCGATATTTTGCCATCTGCAATCAACTGGGCTGCACGGTCGTGGGTAAATGGGTTCACAAAGCTGAAGTGAAGCTGAACTTCACGAAACAGCAGATCAAATGGTTCAATTTCGACCTTCTGGCCGCCTGCTAAAACGCCAAGTACAACAATCCGGCCGCCTGTTCTGGTAATGCGTGGCGCCATTTCAACGGTAGCGACAACGCCGGCGCACTCAACTACAAGATCCGCGCCCATCGGCCATTGCTCAAGTGCCTCCGCTTCGGTGCCGGCAGTTGTATGAGCGCCGAGAGACCGGCCCAATTCCTGTTTTCCGGCATTGCGTGTAAGAAGCATCACTTCAGCGCCAGCAAGATGCGCGAGTTGAACAGCCAGTAGACCGATAACACCGCCGCCAATAATTATGACACGTTCGCCGGGTCTTGCGGCACCAATATCCATACCGTGAATGGTGCAAGCCAGAGGTTCGCAAAATGCGCCATGCAACGCGTTTAGATCGCTAGGCAACACATGCGCCCGCATGGCCGGGAACGCGCAATATTCGGCAAACCCACCATCTCGCCCAATTCCAGAAGCAATATTGTTGGGGCATAGATTCACGCGCCCCCGTCGGCACTGATCACAACTGCCGCACCAATGGTTCGGATCGCAAGTCACGCGCGTGCCAACGGGAAACTTTGAAACGTTCCCGCCAACTACAATGCCAGAAAATTCGTGCCCTAGAATCGTGTTAGGAGTCGACGGAAATTCGCCCTTAAACAAGTGGCGATCAGTTCCACAAATTCCGGCCGCCTCAACCTTGATCAAAATGTCATCAGGACCGGGTTCAGGCTTCGGCACCTCAACGGTTTGAATGTCCCCGACGCTAATCAATTGTGTTGCGAGCATGTTCATTCCCTCCTGCTGAATGCTAGCGCAAACACCTATCCAGCGCGAATTCGTTCAATATGTTCGATTGCCAAGCTAGTTTCAGCTGCGGTGAGATACCCCATCTTCATATCGATGCTCCAGATCTCGCCACCACCCAACTCAACAACTTGGCCTTTGGCTTTTTCAGCTGCGTAACCCTCAACTTCTGAGGTGGATGGAAATGCAATCCCAAGTCCGTCCTGATCCGGCGTACGACAAACCCAACGCATACATATAGGTGCTTGCGATGGCTGATAGGAAAGATAGTCAGCAGTGCCATCTGGATGTTTTTGAAGAGCGACCGCAATGCCCTCATCATCAGCTTGCATATCAATCGAAAAGACGATTTCAGGGTCGAATGCCAGCTCTGGCTTGAAGACATCGTGTAGGCTCGGCTCTTCAACAAGAGCATCAATAAACTCAACATATCCAGGCTTGGGCGTGATGTGGGAAGGGATGGTCTGGCGCACACGGATTGAGTTTTCGGCCTGCATTGCTGAGTAGTGCAACTCGCCATAATCGACCGGTTTGAAATTCGCATGGGCGAGATACATTAGATCCATAGGAGTCTTTTTCAGATTTTCGACCGAGACCGAAACGTCCAGCAAAGTAGAGCTTTCCCCCATACAAATTGATGTTGTCGCCCGGTAATTCGTAGCGAAAGCAACAGTATATCGAAATGCGCCACAAATTTTTATCTGCTGTGATGCCGCATCAAGCTCCAACCATGCCTCTTGAAAGGGCGCACTAGGTAATTCTCCATGGAGCGGGTGATGATCTTCTGGGCCGGGCGCGCCCATACCGGTGAGCCCGCAGTGAATGAGAAATCCGCCATAGGTTTTCAGATATTCCTGCGTATCAACCGGCTCGTCGAACATCGATTTCATGGTGAGATCACGGCCGTCAAATATCGCACGCCAAATTTGCTGGCCCTTGAACGGCAGGACAATAATTTCCCCACGTTGATTTTTAATGCGAAGCGCCTCAATGCCTGAGGCATATTTGAAAGTAAAAACCGAAATACCGGCCATTGTACAAAGCAATCGCTCGTTATCAGCAAAGTTGGATTTTGCCAGCTCGATGCGAATAGACATTTTATACTCCCAAGGGATCAGCGAATTCTGTAGCCTGTGGTCTCATCAAATACGAACAGGGCATCGCTCGGAAGCACGACGCCAATTTTATCGCCCTGCCTGCCTTTGAAGTCTTTTGGTGCTTTAACAGCGATCTGATCGTCACCC
Source organism: Pseudomonadota bacterium (assembly GCA_039178065.1). GTDB lineage: Bacteria > Pseudomonadota > Alphaproteobacteria > Rhizobiales > Rhizobiaceae > Ahrensia. The sequence continues at coordinate 8,767 of JBCDFK010000020.1, forward strand.
CAGTCAACGGTTACCAGTGCGTGATCACCGATCAGCTCAGTGGTATAAATCGTACCGTTCAGAGCCTTGCTGGATGCAGGCGCAATCGAACAATCCTCCGGCCGAACGCCCAATATCCCTTTTTCGACTTTCCCGGTAACCGGTGTCTTTACCTTTGCACCATTGGTCAGAAAGTTCTTGCCTTCAAGACTACCTCGAATAACGTTCATCGGTGGCGATCCAATAAATTGCGCCACAAACAAATTAGCCGGGTCATTATAAATTTCTTCGGGCGGCGCGAGTTGTTGCAACACGCCTTTTTCAAGAACCGCCACGCGGTCCGCGAGCGTCATCGCCTCAATTTGGTCGTGGGTCACATAAATAGTCGTAATGCCCAGCGTTTCCTGCATATGCTTAAGTTCAGCACGCATATGACCGCGTAGTTTGGCATCAAGGTTCGAAAGTGGTTCATCCATCAAAAACACAGATGGTCGCCGAATGATAGCGCGCGCCAATGCAACACGCTGTCTTTGCCCGCCGGATAATTCACGTGGAAACCGTTCAAGCAAGTTTTCCAGTTGAACCTGTTTTGCAGCATCAACAATGGCAGTGTTCAAGACGTCTTTTTCGACTTTTCGAACCTTGAGCGGAAACCCAATATTCTCGCCAACCGTCTTGTGCGGATAAAGCGCATATGACTGAAACACCATCGAAATGTCACGGTATTTGGGCAAAATATCGGTAACATTCCGATCCGCAATATACACCTGTCCGCCAGAGGGCGTCTCCAATCCCGATAGGATGCGCAACGCCGTGGTCTTGCCCGACCCTGAAGCACCGAGCAACACAAGAAACTCGCCAGGGTCTACGTCAAGGTTAAATTCTTCCAAGACTTTCACGCTACCGAAGCTCTTTTGGACCCGATCAAATTTGACCGAAGCCTGCTGTTGGTCGTCCGCCATTACCTACCCTTTCATTGCGCCTTGCAGCACACCCTTGGAAATGAATTTCGTTAAAAGAATTGCCATAATGATCACGGGAATAATCATCACCACGATAACCGCACACATTTCCCACCAAAACACGCCTTTTTCCCCGGCGTTCTTAGCGGCGACCATAATCGGCATGGTTTGAACTTTGACGGTCGCAATGAAAACCGCAAACAAATATTCGTTCCAATTCAGAACCAATATGAGAAGCGTTGTCGCTGCCAAGCCGGGCCGCGTAAGCGGCAGTACAATATCCCAGAAAATCCCCAGCCGCGTTGCGCCATCAAGTTGGGCAGATTCCTCCAGTTCAATGGGAAGATTGACAAAGAAATCATGCATCAACCAAACCACAATGGGCAAATTGGCAACCGCATAAAGTACAATCAACGCCAGATGCGTATCCAGCAAACCCACTGCCTGAAACATCACATAGACAGGGATAACCACCACGATGGGCGGGAGTATTCGCTGCGAAATGATCCAGAATAATATGTCGTTGTTGCGCAAGGACATTTTGAAATGTTTGCCCAACGACCGCACAAAGAAGAAAAACAGAGCCAATGCCACAGCCGTGGAAACCCACCACGGAACCCCGTTGTAAGTTGTCACCACAATCACGCCAATTGTCAGCAGGACAAATACAAGGATATTGCCGAATTTTGGTCGATAGGTCATACGCGCCAAAGCGTAGGCAGCCATCGACCCAACAGCGACGCAGAGTGCTGTCGCAGCGATACTGATCACGACCGAATTGGTGAACGCCAGATAGATTTTACAAATCTGCGGTTCCATCGGCGTTATCGAAAAGACCGGTGAAACGATATAGGCGAAAGAATTGTGAACCAGCAGATAAAGCTGCCTACCGATCGCTGGAATATCGCAGAAGCGATCATCATTGAACTGAGCACGCCATGCATCAAGGTTCGGCTGAAAGTCAACAAACGGGATATAGAACGGTCCCTGATTAACAGCCGCAGCATCTTTAAACGATGTGATGATGACCCAATAAATCGGAAACAACACAAAGACCGACCAAATGGCCAAAAATGTATAAGCAACAACTTTTGCTACTGGCGACATTTTGCCGATAGCCGGCGGCTCAAACAGCCGCTCCATCAGACTACGCTGGTGTTTTTCAAACTTGAAACTTGCGTCGCTCATGCCTTAGCCTTCCGAAGCTGACCCAAAACCACATAGTTGAAGAATGACGCGCAAACCACGACCGTCAGTATGAGCAGCAAATAGGCGATCGCGGCAGAAGTGCCCATGTCATTGGCACGCCAAACATAAAGCGAATGCAGCGTCATGGATTCAGTGGATGATCCGGGACCGCCACCGGTCATAATGTTCGGCAGATCGACAATTTTAAAGCCTTCAATCGCTCGGATCAGCAAGACAGTCACCGCCACTGGTAGCACCTGCGGCCACGTGATTTCTCTGAATATCTGGATGCTCGAGGCACCGTCCACTTGCGCCGCTTCAACATGATCGCGCGGCACATTTTCAAGTGCGGCCAACATACAGATGAAAATAAACGGTATCCACTGCCATGAATCGCCAATCATCATCACAAAGCGAGCAGACCACGCATCCGCCGACCATACCCAGTCTTGTAGCCCCAATATTTTGAGCAGCGGCTCGAATGGACCCTTAGTAATATCGGCAACCATCTTCATCGCGTAACCAACACCAAGGGGTGTGACCATGAGCGGAATGAAGAAAATCACGCGGAAGAAATTTTTACCGCTGATCGGTTGCGAGCAAAGAAATGCCAAACCCGTACCGATGATAAACTGAATGGCACAGCCGACAATTACATAGAACAGTGTCGTATATAGCGTTCCAATGGAGTTGCCTGATAGGAAAGACATGGCAAATATCCAAGCTAGGAATATAGCCATCGCTGCCGAGACCGTTCGCCCCAACATGCCGACCCATGTCGTTCTTTTCCATGATCGCCAC